>CAIYZI010000434.1 GCA_903930665.1 uncultured beta proteobacterium | reverse complement strand
TATCCCCGATCTATCCTGATCTTCTTTGGTGAAATTTTGCATGCCAGCCTGGTCTAGAGCTTCTTTTACCGCTATCCAAGATAGCTGAGCGACCCGATCAAACATACCTGATGCTGAGGGGTCTAAAAGTTTTGGCAAGGGATCGGTAATGGTCCCTGCGCAAGTCAAATCAACATCAATGGGTAGTTCACCTTGAAATGGAGTGATGCCCGATGAACAAGTAATGGCTTTTTTATATTGAGCTTGCGCACCAATACCAAGACAAGAAATTGCCCCCAATCCAGTAATAACCACCCTATTGGTATGGCCACTCAAGATTATTTACCGAGCAGAATCGATGAGATCTGCAACATCTTGAAAAGTCTCAATCTTGGCGTTCTCGTTAGGAATACGTACTTTAAAGAAATCTTCCAAATCAAAGATCAACTCAATCTTTTCAAGTGAATCTATACCTAGTGACTCTAGGGTCGTATCGGGCGCTAATTCCTCAACATTTTTACCAAATCTTTCGGAGATTTGTAGATAGAGAGCGCTAATAGTGGAAGACATTATTTCCTTCTTTTTACTTCATTTAAAAGACGATTGTCACGATGCAGCAGAATCAGATAGCGTGATTCTGAAACCATTAGAAGTAGTTTAGATTTAAATCTCTCGCGCTGCAAAATTTCTATCAAAACAATGCAAGTCAATCCGAGCGCCAAGTTGAGCAAATACTGCTGAATATCGTGAAAGCTTAATAACAGCTCGCTATAGGGGGCTACGAAATAGTAATTGGCATAAAGCGTACCTATCATCATAAAGATGAATGCCGGCCAAAATCCGAAGTAATAGGCCAATAAGGTGCCAAATAAGAAATAGAATTTATAGGGGTGGGCGCTATAAAAATCCCGACCGGCGGTATAAAGCAAGGCAGTCGTTAATAGGAAGATCAAAAAGGAGGTCGTATAAGCAAATCTCTTGCTATATAAACACCAATTTTTTGAGTTTTTAACTTCCATTTATATTTTGTCTCCGCAGGGTCTAAAATCAGGACATGACTGACCTCGCTGCTAAATCCCATTCTAAGTCCTTAATTGTACTATTTCATGGCCTTTGCTCGTCCCCACTTGAATTCAATTATCTGGCTAATTACCTTAAAGAGAATGGCTATCGGGTCGAATCCCCCACTTTTGCTGGTTATGCCTTTGGAGGGAATGCCACAGAATGGTGGAATTGGGTAGATGAAGCCACTTCCTATGTCCAGGAATTGCAAAAGTTTGAAACTATCCCCGTCTCTGTTGGCGGCATTTCTTTAGGGTCAACATTGGCTTTAGCTGTTGCCTCAAAGCTGCACAACATCCATGGGGTTATAGCACTCTCAACCACCCTAAACTACAACGGTTGGGCCGTACCCTGGTATCGAGGTTTTATTCCATTTGCGATGTTATTGGGCCTTGGAGATCGATACAAGTATAGAGAAAGAGACCCTTTTGGCATCAAGAATCAACAGATTCGTGCATATATTAAAAAAGTCTTGGCTAGCGAAGAGGTCTCTTCTGTTGGCGGCTCATACATGACTTTGAGACATATGCATGAGGGTAATAAACTGTGTACCTATGTAAAACAAAATCTTCATAAAGTCACTTCTTCGATTTTGACTATTCATGCTATCGATGATGAAATCGCCAATACCAGCAATGTAGATTTAGTGATGAATCTCTCTTCGTCCATTCATAAGAGAAGAATCTACCTTGGCAATAGCTACCATATGATTACTGTAGATAACGAAAGAGAAACCGTTTCATCCGAAGTACTTGCCTTCTTGGATGAGATTTATCTCGATCATCAGACAAATAGATCAGGCGACAAGATTATTTCTCCTGAGTTACAGCGCTTTCTTCGTGCTGAAAGTCGATCAGAAAGAAATGCTAAAAAATCTGACAAAAATAGTAGTCAAGATAACCTCAAGTTGTGGTGACCCATGCTTAGACCACTTGATTCCATTCTGATTACCGTAGGTGTTGCAGGAGTTTTAATGCTTCTGGAGAGGGCGAACCCTTTGCACCCTTACAAACAAGATAAATTATGGGTATTTAGAGTCATTATTTTGGGTGGTATGGGAGTTACCTTAACAACCATTACAGGCGCTTATATTTTGCCTCTGCTTGGTAATGTTTCTCTATCAGATGCTTTACCGCGGTTCTTTTCCACAAAGCCTGCCTGGCTAAATGGCTTGCTGGGATATATTTGTATTTCCTTTTTTGTCTATTGGTGGCATCGACTGCGCCATCGTAGCAATCTGATGTGGAAAGTCTTTCACCAAATACATCACAGTACACATCGCTTACAAGCCCTTACAGCGTTGTATGCCCACCCAAGCGATTTCCTGGCAAATGCTTTCATCATTAATGCGGTAGCCTATTGTTTACTGGGATTTGACGTTAACTCAGCAGCTTGGGCTGCTCTATGGGTTGCCATCTTTGAGTTCTGGGAACATACCAACATCCCTACTCCGCACTGGCTTGGTTATGTCATCGTCAGACCTGAAATGCATCGCATTCATCACGAACGTTATCGACATACAAATAACTATGGCATACCTATTTGGGATTTATTATTTGGAACTTATGAGAACTCGTCTCGTAAAGTAGATTGCGGCTTTGAAAGTGAAGCAGAAAAAAAATTAAGCAAAATGCTTGCATGCAAAGTGGTTGAGTGATATCTATTTAAAAAAGGGCCTATCAAGATTGGCTACTTTATAAGTAAAAAGCCCTTAATTAAAAGGGCTTTTTACATTTCAACTAGAGAAAGATCCTGTTTGGGGAATGATTGCCGCAGATTGCAGTTGATCAACAGTCCAACATAACTGCATTAATTTTTGCATTCTGGCTTTTGGCAAAATATCTTCAGTTAGGCCGATGAATTTTGCTTCAAGTTGCGCATCTGTCATTGGCTTTTCGACGCTGCCAATAGCATGTTCAATGAATATATGTAAAGTTCTGCCATCAGTGGTGGTAATGGTCATATCCACTTGTTCTGGTTTGACATTGCTATCAATAACAGCGGTAACCTTATCGCGCAAAGCAATGACGCGTGGATTTTTAACCATCGCATCGCTATATTGCTTTTCACCAGCCGCTCCATCTGTAATAGCTGCTGCTATCGAGTGATAAACACTGAACTTTCCTTCTAAACCAATTTGTGGTGTTTTCTTACCGGTTAACTCAATCACCAGCGGATGAACGCGAATTTGAATTGCTGAGATTTGCTCTGGAGTCAGTTGGTATTGATTGCGCAACTGAATGGCGGCATCAATCGCTGGATGGATAACGATACCGCAAGCAAAGGGTTTATAGGTGTTTAATGTAGATTCATAGTGGGTACCTAATCCGTCAGTGATCTCGCTGTAATCTTGCTTAGTGCTAATGGTGTTAGCCCAACCTCGCTTAGCTTCAATCATTCCTTCTGAACTTGTAAAGTTTTGTTGTGCCAATAAGGCTCCAAAAATACCATTACTTGCAGCCCGTCCTGGGTTAAAACTCTTATTCATTGATCCAAAAGACTCGCGTAATCCCACTGGTTGGGATGCAGCTAAACCTAAAGCCCAAACCATCTGTTGTTCATTCAGACCAAGGACTTTTCCTGCAGCTGCAGCCGCTCCAAATACTCCCGCTGTGCCAGTAATATGCCACCCAGTATCGTAATGATTAGGGTAAACAGAATTGCCTATGCGCAGTTCTGTTTCAATGCCAAGAATCATGGCATTTAAGAAATCTTTACCTGAAATTAAACGGTTTTGTGACAAGGCTATTAATGCAGCCAATACAGGACCACCCGGATGAATAATGGTCTTCAGGTGGGTATCATCGTAATCAAAAATATGACTGCTAACGCCATTGATAAAGGCTGCATTCATGATGTCAAAGCGTTCACGCCGACCAAATAAGTTGGCCTGTCTTGGGCCGGAAAAAGGATTTAATGCAGCAATAGCGCGTTGAATGGTTTCGTGGCCTGAGCCCCCTACTGCTACGCCCACCCAATTAAGCAGGGTTCTAGTCCCCTCTTTGCGTACATTTGCGGGCAAATCTTCATAGCGCGCATTAACGATATAACGAGCTAGAGTATGCGTAACGCCTTTTGCAGCCTGTGATTCTGGCGATGTAGTGGTGGCTACAACTTCTCCAGCATTGGCAATGCCATTAAGGGTTGGTGTAATGGCGGCTACAAACGCCCCCATTTTCAATAATTGACGACGATTTAAATCACTCATGAAAC
>CAIYZI010000433.1 GCA_903930665.1 uncultured beta proteobacterium | reverse complement strand
ATCAGGATCATTACCGAATTGCAAAATAAATCCATTGGTCAAAACAATTAAATTTTGACCGTTCTGCAAGCTTGCAAATGCATTGATTTCCTTACTCTCTGAGAAAGCAATACTAAATGGAATGGGACTAACTGCCGCCAGTCTCTTGCGTACAGTTGCTACATTTTTTTGAGGGTCATTACTGGTTTTTGCGCTAGCCATTTGATCCCACCAAGCATCATTGGGAATATGCACCAGAGTTGATGGGTCTGATTTTGTCGTCGAGCATGCCGCCAAAAAAATGCTGGCCATCAATAACATTAGGGCACGAAGAACTCTTATTGGCATGCGGCCTTAGTGAATCAGAGTAGTTTATTTAATTGACGCACTTGAGTTTGCCTTAACCCATTGTGTGCTATTCACAATAACTAAGCTATCTAGGATTATTCCCATTAATCATTGGCGGGAGGGAGGGATTCGAACTCAACTACAACCACTTGATTCATATAAAATTTAATTTTAATAGACAATAAATACCCCCAAAAATACCCCAAAAGACTGATTTCAACCCCTTTTTAAATGCCCCGATCTAAGCTAATTCTTAATATATGACACTACCAAACAATCCCGCTTAGATTCAATCTTTTCTGGGATTGAAGGCAAAGAATGGAGCTTCGTGCCCCAAATTAATATTGTTAGAATAGCAAGTCTTTTAAAAAGCAAAGCCCGCAATGAAATATCGCCCTGAGATAGACGGACTAAGAGCATTAGCGGTTACCCCCGTGATTCTTTATCACGCTGGCTTTGAACCGTTTGGGGGGGGGTACGTTGGCGTTGATGTGTTCTTTGTTATCAGCGGCTACCTCATTACCTCCATCATCCTTGCTGAGTTAGAGACAGGTACATTCTCACTCATTCACTTTTACGAGCGTAGAGCAAGGCGTATTCTGCCAGCACTTTTTGTGGTGTTGTTTGTATGCTTGCCATTTGCTTGGTTTTGGTTGCCACCAGATTCAATGCAAACTTTTTCAGAGAGTTTGGTAGCCACCTCTACATTTGCCTCAAACGTCCTCTTTTGGAGAATTAGTGGGTATTTTGATACGGCCTCAGAGCTCAAGCCACTAATTCATACATGGAGCTTAGCGGTTGAAGAGCAATACTATGTATTTTTTCCGCTCTTCTTGATGTTCGCCTGGAGGCTGGGTAAGTCTTGGATAGTCGGCTTATTGCTAGTGATGTTTGTTGGAAGTTTGATTATAGCCCAGTCGTTACTGGCAACTTACCCGTCATTTGCATTTTTTATGCTTCCAACTCGCAGTTGGGAATTGTTGATTGGTGCATTTATAGCATTCTACTATGCCCAGCACAATATTAAAAAGCACAATCCCGTAATTGAGCAATTGGGAAGTTTGATTGGATTATTGCTAATCGCCCTGGCAGTTTTTATCTATAACGACAAAACACCATTTCCAGGTTTATATGCACTTGCACCAACACTTGGCGCTGCACTCATCATTATTTTTGCCACCCACAAGACGCTAGTGGGCAAGCTCCTTGGCTCAAAACCATTTGTTGCAATAGGTTTACTTAGTTACAGCGCCTATTTATGGCATCAGCCTATGTTTGCCTTTGTAAGAGAGCATAGCCTAGATAAGCCCAGCATGTACTTGATGGGTGAATTAGCAGTATTGAGTTTTGCATTTGCCTATTTAAGCTGGAAATATATTGAAAGACCATTTAGGAATAAACACCGCATCAGTCGATACAAAGTATTTGTATATGGGGCACTATGTAGTGCGATATTTATTGGGGTTGGGGTAATGGGGTATTTGAATGGAGGCTATCCGAATCGATACACCCCCGAACAAAATGCTTACATTGATTATTTTGAGAATAAACCACCCAAAATGCATTATTCAACAGTACATGGCATAGGGGAGAAATACAGGGACCAATGTAATTTTTATGATTTAGAAAAATATAAAAGTGGTCATGAAACAAAAATACCGTTAAGTTCAATAGCGCCCGAATGCTTTACCAAAAGTAATAATAAAAATAAAACGGTTTTTATTTGGGGTGGTAGTCATGCACAGCAATTATATCCAGGCTTACAAAAATATCTTTCAAGCAATTGGAATATTTTGCAGGTAACCAGTTCAGCTTGTGCGCCTAAGGTGAGCTTAACATCTAGCAAGATTAACTATTGCAATCAGTCCAATTGGTTCGCATTAAAGACTATTATAGAAACAAAGCCAGATGTTGTAATAATTGGCCAAGCAAATACACATGATATTGAAGTGATGCGCCAAATAGCAGATACCCTAGAAGAAGTAGGTATTAAAAAAGTGATTTTTACAGGCCCAACACCATATTGGAGTCCAAATCTGCCTACAATATTAGTTGATAGATTGCTTCCAAATATTCCTAGATATACATTTATTGGGCTAAATAAAAATAGTCTTGCAGTAAACAAAGATCTAAAGACAAAATTTTTAACTATTCATAATGCTACTTACGTAAGTATTACTGATTTTTTTTGCCGGACTGAAGGCTGCATTGTATATATTGGTGAAGATGTTAAGTCTGGGATAACTTCTTTTGATTGGGGTCATCTTTCTCCATTTGCGTCTGAGTACTTGGCAAAAAATATTCTCGTACCAGCTATTATCGAAAATACGCAACTACAACATTGATATATATGAGACTTATTAAATTCCTTTATTAATCCATCAGAAGCTATGAAAAACAGTCCCGATGCCTGCCCCTTCTGCCATAAATCGATTCCAGGCAGCTCCTTAGGTCATATTTATTGCCCGCATTGCCAAAATAATCTACGAGATTCCAATGGTCTATTCAAGGCTAAGTTTAAAAAAAGCATATGACTTAGGGCCGTTGCTATCGTTATATGCTGCTTAACCCTATTTCAGCTTATTGAATGGGCTTGGTACTCGACAATCTTTGCTTGGATATTGGGTTTAGTCTTTTGCATTTCAATTGGAGTGTATTGGTATTTGAAAAGACAAATAAAAAATAATTAATTCTCTTGAAAACACGATCTTTCCTGGATGCTGATTGTGGTATTTTTTAAATATAGCTTTGCTTATCTTTACAGATTAAGCACAAATCAAGCTTGAGCTTTTTTGACCAAGTTATTTTTTAGATGTACCATCCATGCACACCTCAACACTCTGCCTCCACTTTTTGAATTGTAGAAACTGAAGGTATTCGTCATCGATTAAATCATGCTTCATATTCGATACGCCCAAACCCCTGATAATTTCCTCTTGTCTAACAGGGCCTACTTGCCCATAGCTAACAAAGGTCGTTAAGACCTGTTCATGCCCCAAATTTTGACTCCATGCCTTAAAGTCTTCCGGTGTTTTACACAGACGCTGCCCCAATTGCACCAAAGTATTTCTAAAGCTATGGGGGTTGTAATAGGGCAAGCCTGCATTTTCAAAGGCGGCTTTAAATATGCCTCTAATTGGGGTGGCATT
>CAIYZI010000432.1 GCA_903930665.1 uncultured beta proteobacterium | reverse complement strand
GTTTAAATAACCTAAAAGCCTCGGTATAGCTTTGAGCAACTCCCTCGCCTTTTAAGTATTGAGTTGCCAACCCTGCTTGACCAGCTGCATTATCTTGATTTGCAGCCAATCTAAACCATTTGACTGCTTCTTTAGGATCGGCTGGTGTGCCGTATCCATTTTGGTAAAGGGCGCCTAAATTTGCTTGCGCTGATGCATTATTTTGCTCTGCGGCTAATTTGTACCATTTAAGTGCCTCTTCATAATTTTGAGTAACCCCTAATCCATTTCTGTATAAAACACCGATCATATTTTGGGCATCAGAAACTCCTTGAAGGGCAGCCTTTTTTGCCCATTTCATTGCCTCGACATAATCTTTGTTGACGCCATCGCCGCTATAGTAAATTGCAGCGAGGTAATTCTGTGCTTGCTTATCCCCATTTGTGGCGGCGAGTTTGTACCATTTAATGGAGGTTGCAGTATTTTTTGGTACAGCGGTGCCCGTGCCATAAATGTATCCGAGCAAAGCTTCTGCCTCAGCATTATTTTGTGCCACGGCAAGATTTGCCCATTTAAGAGCTTCCGAAGGCTGTGGAGTTAATCCATAGCCGTTTAGATAGATTTTTGCAATTTTTGTTTCTGCTGTTGAATCCCCTTGATCAGCAAGTGGTTTGAGTATTTGAAATGCCTCCTTGTACTGCCTCTCCTTGTAACTTACTAGACCATCATCGAGAGGGCTGGCGCTAATATTTGCACCACATAAAAGTAATGCAATACCGGGCAGTAAAAATTTAAACACGTTGCTCCCTAGTCGAAAGTAATTCCAATAATTCCTACTATAGTGGGAAGACTAATCCTTGTCCAAATCTAACAATTGCCCCTTAATTAAGGGGTTCAAATTGGACGTTTCTTTGGCTTTTGGGATTGCAATCAGAAAATTGCGGCGGGCGAGGGATTTAACGCAGAAAGGTTTAGGGTTTGAAGCCGGCCTCAGGCGTACTTTTATTAGCTCATTAGAGCTGGTGCAGAAACAGCCATCAATTGCAACCATTCAGAAGCTTGCCGATACATTTGGTATCAGCATGGCAGAATTAATGGAGCTAACTGAAAACGAGCTCCCCAAATAAAGCATCGGGAATAATTGCAACTAAATTTATTGCATGTTTTCAATTTCAGTACAAATTTTCTAAAATTATTTTTGAAAAGTAGGGCGGGGCGCGTTCATTGGTAAGGAGGGTTTTTAAAGAGACTCCTTTTTTGATTTTGCCTATAAAAAATCCCCCTATAAAAGATGCCTATAGTCTTGGCTTTCGTCGGCATAGATAATTTTGATGCCGTTAATTATTCGACTAAAAGCGCGATCACTCCGACCTATAGATCCATCCTCACATTCGAGTGAGTTAAGTAAAATTATCACTAAGCCACTATCGATGCTTTTTCGCTCAAGACGCTGCAATCTTGTTTTTAAATTAGACATCAATAATCGCTTTCTGCTCAAGTGCCATTAGACGCCTCTCAAGCTCTTCAGACTCGCGCAATCGGACAAGATCACCTTGTATCGAAATAATCGCTTGCGCTTGATCTGGGCTGATCTCACCCCGTATGGCAGCATCTAGCACTGCACCTGCACGTTCAAGTGGTGATCCATCGGGAATACGTAGGTTAATAGCTGGCAGTTGTGGTTTGTGGGCTGGCAATATGCGATCCACAATGACGCGCATTGCCATTGAATCGCCAGCTTTCGCATTTTCAATTAATTTGGTGACGATTTCGGGCGCGGCGGTTTCTAGTTGTTTGCGTAGTTTGCCGATAATTCCACTTCCTGCTTTTCTCCCTGCGGGATTGCCACTTTGGCCTTTTTTGAATCGATGGATAGGTTTGCTTTTGTTTTGATCTTTCAGTGGTTTTTCATCATCAACAGCCATCACTTGATGGTCATTTTCACCTTCAGTAGCATTCATCTGATAGTTCATAGCTTACCTTTCTGGGTTTAATGTAAGTGGATGGCTTTGATTGGTATCCCCACCCACCCGGGGCAGGTTGCATAATATTTCTGCCACGCACATTTTTAAACTCTCACTTCCAGATGTCACCACGCAAATATCGCCCTTTCTTTTGGTGAGGGTGTCGATAAGATCTGTTAAATCCTGCTCTAACAAAACGAAATTAGTCCCTAAAATTTGATGATGTAGGGGCGCGCTGCAAATAATAGCCAGCGGTGCGGCGCTTTTGAGCCAACCTTTATATTGTTTTTTTAGTCGCGTTGGCATCCATTTCTCAGCATCATCACGTTCGAACATCCGCTCAAGAGAAATTTGTAGCGTGTCGTTCTGAATTAATTTTGCGCGGGTGATAATCAAAATGTTGGCAGGCTTTTTACTAAGATAAATCGGTAGTGGTTCAGTCAGATTCATACTTAATCCTTAAAAATTAGTTGTTGGTTAAAAATGCTTGTGATCGTGGAATCGCTACTGCCGTATCCACGAAAAACATCAGAAAAATCGGCGGGTACCCGAAAAAGTGTGTAGGGTTGTGTAGGGTTGTTTAGACCTTCTATAGGATTTGATGCGTTTCTTAGAGACCAATCTATAACCCTACACAACCCTACACTAACGGTGTTTTTTTCGTTTTCCCATGGTTTAAGTCTTTGGCAGGGTGGCGTTGGCAAAATGGCTGGGTATGTAGTCGTCGCTGACGATTTTTGCTTGGTAAAAAGCCCCCATCGCGGTGCGTCTGGCCGAAAAGCGTTTTTTCATGTTTTCCGCCCAAACAACCATTGAAGAAGCATGTTCGCCACGAGTTTCTTTCCAAAATCTATAGTTCTCATATAGGCAGGATGCACGGTGCCAGTCCTCGCATACAGTCAGGGATTGATCCATCCAATTTTCGATGGTGGCCTGTGTATCTAGGTAGTCATCCATCTCGGCATCAATTGCGGTACACGGCGGCAACTTTTTTCCTCCCTCCAGCCACATCTGGTGACCATCAACTAGCCATCTCAATATGTTTGGGTATTCCTGTTTTAATTTAGCGGGTAAATCGGGGTCACCACTTAAGGAAAAATCTGCTTTAAAAGGCACCATTTTTATTCTGGCCTTTACAGCGGGAGTGATACTGTTTAGGCGCGGTCTATGGTTGCCATATATAAGAAACTTCCACGATTTTGAAAAATTAAACCAATCGCAGCCCATAAATCTACCCGCGATGATCTGGTCACCCGTTAATTCGTTTAATTTCGATTCGCTCCAAAATGATGTTTGCTCGACTTCAGATCCCACTGCCAGTCGGGATCCCCATAATTGAGCGATCTCAGTTGGATGTCCTTCGTTTTTGTTGTTCATTAGCACGCGGGCGGGAATTTTTCGGGCGTAATCATTAAAGATATTCATTACCGCGTCGCCCAAAGTGTTTTTCCCATTACGGCCAGTGCCGATCCAGAACATCATCCAGTGGGATTCGATCGCACCTGATAGGCACGCGCCCAGCGCTACTTGTAAGAATTTAGCTATTTGCTCATCGCCGCAA
Organism: uncultured beta proteobacterium; assembly: GCA_903930665.1. GTDB lineage: Bacteria > Pseudomonadota > Gammaproteobacteria > Burkholderiales > Burkholderiaceae > Polynucleobacter. The sequence goes on along the minus strand of CAIYZI010000432.1, from coordinate 3,558 downwards.
GTAATCTCATTTAGAAACTGGGGAAAACGCACGCCATAATCATCAGCCATCCCGACGAGGGTTATCTTGCTCAGTAGCAATGCGGAGTCGTGCGGGCGCGTTAAACCATTTCTAAGGTCTATCACGCCATCTGGCGTGTTTAGCAGGTAATTATCAACGTCAAAGGCGGAGTTACTTACAGCAAATGCTGGATCACTTCTAGCTATAAGGTCAACGGCTTTAAAGAATGAGTGTTTCTGCGCCGCTTTGGAATTGACCAAACTGGTGGCAAGTTGCCGACACTCGTAGATCGCTTGATTTAACTCGTCCACCACATAGCACTTGCCGTCCCATAAAAGCCATTTCTTAGTGGTGACGTTGTATTTCAGTTTGCCCGCATTTCTTTGTTTGAATGCCAGCGCAGTGGAGTGCTCTGTTCCCGTACGCAGCAGCGCCAATTCTGTACCATCTATAGGGTCATCGATTTGGGGTATGCCTAGCTTCTCACGAAGCCACCCAAGCGCGTCAGCAGCTTGCGTGATATCTCCAAATTGATGTTCAGCCACAAGCTCGATTGGGGTGCGCTTGCCATTTCGCGGATCACCTTGATCCGATATTCCAAAATCCACAATACCATTTTTGTGGATGGAAATATCCTCCTGTAAATCGCGCCCTAATGATTTACTACTAACTCGATAATTGCCCTGTGTTACCTCCGCTTGAGGGAAAAGATCTGGCACCCATCGGTCTAGATTAGCCATAGCTATATCGTTTACGCTCCAATCGCTAGTGAGGATATTTTTTAGATCACTAACTATGTAATTAGAAGCTATGGGGGTATTAAAGGGGATTGTGGCGCTAACGCCCACAATGTAATTGAAATTTAATCCAAGCAGGCCGCAAACTTCCTTGAGAGTGAAGGTTTTATCTGGATTCCATACCAACATTTGATTGCGGCAGGGTGGTTCATACTTTCCGTTTGATCCGCAAGGTAGGCGCACATACCGGACAAGGTTATTGCCGCTTTTATCGTTTGCGACTCGGTTTTGTATAACTAGCTCTTCTATTAGCCGTGAGCCTATAGCTATATTGGTGATTGGCTCTTTTAACTTTAAGCCGACTTGGCAGTTGCCGGAAGATGTTTCAAGAATGTAGGTAGGCTCAAAATCAATATTATTTGCATCATCTAAAACGACTGCATGCAAGCTTAATGCATACTCAATTTGTCTTTTTATACGTCGATCACGTTTTTTAAGTGAAGTGGGGCAGTAGTAGGCGTTCCGATCGCCATAATCTATGTCGCAATCTTCTGGCTTATGGATATAGCGGCCTTTCCAAAACTTTCCGCCTTCTCCTTTTTCTGCATATTCGGCTGGATTGCCTTCATGTGAGTTAATCCATATACAGGCATCTTCCGCTTTATCGGAAAATAGGACAGATAAAAATTCTCTATTTGTAATTTGTTGCATAAAGGTCTTTCAGTATTTGAGAGACCAGACAACTCTTGCATAGCTAAATCAAACCCAATAAAATCACCACTAGCAGATAGTGGATTTATTAAAGGCCAGACATGCTTACAAGCGTGTCTGGTTTTTATTTATTTGGGTTGCGGTTAACAATAGCCATCACGTCTGATAGACGCCACATGACTACCCGAGGCGATATTCTTATGCCAGCAGGGTACATGCCGCTTTTCATGCCAGCGTACCAAGTAGCTTTGCAGACCGGAATTAGGGGCGTTATTGCCTCTTTTAATACTTTTTGATTTTTTTGATCTATAACTGCTTTGCGGCCTAGAATAGCATTCAGTCGCACTAAGCGATCAGGATTTTCTAATGCGGACATTTAATTCTCCAGTGGAAAAGCGATTAATTACATTTCGCCCACTGAGTAATTCAATACTCTGTCCACTGTGTCGACATCGCCTTCCCATCGCGGGCATAAAAATGGATGGGGTGGTGCGTATGTCCTATTAGCCTTCAGTTTAATAAGCTCATTTAGGTATTGTCAACAACAAATAATAATTATTTGTTGTTGGTAAAAGTATCTTTTACAAAACTGATAAAAAGTTACGCCGCAGCTTTTTTGTTACGCATATCGACTACGTTATCGCCCTTCGCTTCCACGTATGGTGTATTGATGAAGGTAGACCAATCTTGCATGATCTGACGGCGTTTCTCTAGGCCATCGCTACGCTGATAGGCTTTATAGACCGCATCTCCGACTTCATGCATAAGACAAAACTCGCCTAATTCTTGTGAGTAGGTAGTACGCTCTAGTCGCCACGTTGAGAAAGTAGATCTAAAACCATGCGGTACGCCAATGCCAGTAAATTCTTTATTTGCCCGCATTTCGCGCATCAGCTTACTAATAGCTGAATCGCTCATTTTTACCAATGTTGGCGCGGGGAAGATTAAATCGGTCTCGTCAAAGGTTGGCAATTCTTCGAGCAAGGTCATGGCTTCATCGGATAGCGGCACTGCATGATCGCGCTTTTTAGTCTTGGTGAATTGTTTGGGAATTGTCCAGACCTTTGCCTTTTTATCAATCTGCGCCCATGTTGCAGATCTGACTGACTCAGACCGAACGGCCGTTAGGATTAGAAATTCCAAGGCCTTTGCGCTAGTAGCCCCGTGTTTTCTGAGTGCTTGGATAAAATAATGAAGTTCACTGTATGGCATAGCGGGCATATGCACGACGGTCTTAATCTTTTCCGGTGCATCGTATTGTGTGTCCAAGTAGCCAGACCAGATGGCAGGGTTAGATTTTTCACGATAACCAGAAACGATTGCAAAGTCGATAACGGATTTGATTCGACCCTGTAGACGTGAGGCCGTCTCTGTCTTCGTTTTCCATATTGGATCCAAAACTTCCTTAATATCGGTAATATCAATGGCCGATACCGGTAAATCTTTTAAATGCGGGTAGGCGTAGGTTTCTAGGGTGCTACGCCATTGTTTGCCGTGTTTCTCATTGCCAAAGGTCTTGCGGGCTAGGAATAGATTCACGCATTGTTCGAACGTTTTGCTTTTGGCCTTGGCCTTCTTTATGGCGATTACCTTGGCCTGACGCTCCCCCAATGGATCTTTACCATCCAAAAGTAGGGCGCGCAATTCGCCGACTTTCTTGCGGGCATCCTTCAAAGGGATGGCAGATGTCGCGCCCAAACCCATTTCACGGGCTTTGCCGTCTCGCATATAGCGAAATAGCCATGATTTATTTCCTGTGGCGGTTACTTGCAGATAAAGGCCATTGCCGTCGCCATAGCGTCCTTGCTTGGTCTGTTTGCTCACGGTCAATGCATCTAGCTTATTAATTTCTTTTGCCATTATTCCTAACCCCCAATCTGACCCACAAATTAACCCACAAAATATGCGTTAATTTTAACTTACTCTAATGTTTCTTATTGGACTAATTATGGGCTGAAAGCCTATTAATAAAGGGGTTTTATGGCTTATTAATATTTTCTATTGATTTCTAATGATTTGATCGTTGGCAGACGTCCGCTCCGCCAAATTAAAAAACCCAGTAAATTTATGTTTACTGGGTTTTTTGTTTTTTAGAAACTGCAGCCTGCTT
>CAIYZI010000431.1 GCA_903930665.1 uncultured beta proteobacterium | reverse complement strand
GGGGTGGTGTCACATACCTCTGGGTTCAGATAGTTATTTTTGGCTGTTACGGAATAGGCATTTAAATATCCCGCGAGTTGAAAGTTGTCTGTCACTCCATATTCAACTTCAGATCTGGAGTACCAAGATTGATAGGTGCCAGTAGCCTGACCTGTATTTAATTGCAGGCGTTGCTCAAACTCCGCTTTACCTTTGGGTTGTAAATCTAAGGTGTAAATCCAGCCAAAATTACCTTCCCCTGCGTTAGCAAAGGAAAAATGTAGGGCAGTAGCCAAAATAACGCTAAAAAGGGCTATTTTTTTGATTGTGAGCTTCACGTTGAGTAAATTTTGTTCATAAGTTATTGAGAGTGATTCTCATCAATATAACATAAATGAGAATCACTCTCAATTAGGTCAAGATTACTTTTGATTGGATGGAAAGCTACAGTGATAGGGCATAAGTAATTACAAAAGGGGCCCAACAAGCACTTCGAGTAAGAGTTAGTTGGGGTTGTTAAATACACCCATCACTAAAGACTAGCCCTTTGCTCGAAACCGAGCAGCATGATATTGGTGATATTTTGCGCGAAAGCCTTCAACATGAAAAAGTTGCTCTTATGGCTTATTACGATTTATTAAAAATTGCTGAAGTTTCAAATAGGCGGGAGTCAGGTGTACGGGCCGTTCTTCTTGAAGAATATGCACGAGAAATGATTGTTCAAGAAGAGATACATTTAGATGAGGTAAATAAAATGTTGCGCAAGCCAGGAGAAATTAAGCCATTTAGAGCTTAAGCATTTCCGAGGGCATCAGAAATGCTAACCAACTTAAGGCGGTTTTTTGCTTTGTATCCACGGGTTGATGGTGATTAAGGTTAGGCTCATTTAAGTGATTATTTTGTCTGTGGAGATTCTCGCTAATCATCTCTACTCTCAGTCGCCATTGATTTGTATATGCCATGGCCATCTTTGACTATGCGACCATGATTTTTGATAAAAACAGGCTCTACGATAAAAAGCATTCAAGCAAACATCAACTCTTGCGATAGAGGAAAATTGACTTGCAAGATTGTTGAACATGGATAAATATTCATTTTTAAATGATGATTTTTTGATTGAGGGTAATAAAACTAGGGTTACAAAACCCACCCCTCCAATCCAGATAACGATGCTTAATACGTGTATTGCACGTGCAATAGTGAGCTCATTCATTGATACATCCTACCTCATGGATTGCTTTTTAAGCGATATCTAGCTATGTAATTTTTTTCTGTAAATTTTTATTGAGCACTCAATCTTAGGGTGACGGAAATTAGGGCCTGGAGCAGTAACGGATTTAAATACTTTTTTGCAAAATAAGTCTTAAACTTACGTAGTGCCTAAATCCCCTCTAAAAATCCTTTCTGAGCCCGATCTATCCCGCCTAATTGAAATGGCTTGGGAGGATCGAACCCCCTTTGATGCTATTGAAAAAACTTTTGGACTTCCGGAGCCTCAGGTTATTGCCATCATGCGCAGAGAGTTAAAGCGCCGCTCATTTGAGCTTTGGCGAAAACGTGTGACAGGGCGTGCTACAAAACATGCAGCATTGCGAAGTAAGCTTGTAACGCGAGCTTATTGCTCCACTCAATATAAGCAGAAATGAAGCATTTAACATGAAGAATCAAGCTAGGTTAATTTTGATTCTGGGTGATCAGTTAGATTTGCAGGGTGCTGCTCTGAGAGATTTTGATTTCCAGGTCGACAAAGTCATCATGATTGAGTCAGCTAATGAGGCTCAGTACGTATGGTCCCATAAGGCGAAGATTACTTTATTTTTATCTGCGATGCGGCACTTTGCGCAGGAACTCAAAAACCTGCAATATCCACTCACTTACATTAGGGAGTCAACCCTCCCAATGATTGAGGTTTTAAAAGAAGAGCTACTTAAAGAGAAAATTACCAGTCTCGTTTGCGTGGAGCCTGGGGAATGGCGGCTTAAACAAGCCATAGAGTCTTTGGCTAAAGAATTAAATCTTGATCTGGACATGCGTGAGGATGATCATTTCTATTGCACGCGTCAGGAGTTTGTAGATTGGGTATCCAATAAGAAAGAATTAAGACTCGAATATTTTTATCGTCTGATGCGTAAGACTCATGGGATATTGGTTGACGCCGATGGCAACCCAGAGGGTGGGCAATGGAATTTTGATCAAGACAACCGCAAACCTTATCCAAAAAAAGGTCCGGGAATGATTGATTCTCCAGCCGCTTTTGAATCTGATCGGATTACTCAAGAAGTTTTGGGGTATGTGAGTGAAACTTACAAAGATCATCCTGGATCTTTGGATGCATTCAATTGGCCGGTCACTCGAGAACAGGCGTTAGTAGGCCTGAATTATTTTGTTGAATATCGTTTGAGAAATTTTGGTATTTTTCAGGATGCGATGTGGACCGACACTCCTTTTGGTTGGCATTCTATTCTGTCCAGTTCTTTAAATCTGAAATTACTCAACCCTCGGGAAGTGATTCAAGCTGTACTACTAGCATGGAAAAAATATTCTTTAGATTTATCTGATGTTGAGGGCTTTGTACGGCAGATTTTGGGTTGGAGAGAGTTCGTTCGCGGCATGTATTACCTAGATATGCCAAAGATGGCGCAGGATAACTTTTATAGTCATGATCGTGCGTTGCCTAAATGGTATTGGAATGGTCAAACCCATATGGCCTGTATGAAGGATGCTATAGGACAAACGCTCAAATATGGTTATGCTCACCATATACAGCGATTAATGGTTACTGGAAATTTTGCGTTGTTAGCGGAAATTCTGCCAAGCGAAGTATGTGATTGGTACCTTGCCATTTACGTGGACGCAATTGAGTGGGTAGAGCTGCCAAACACGGCTGGTATGGCTTTGTTTGCGAATGGTGGACGCTTTACTAGTAAGCCTTACATTGCTAGTGGCGCTTATATCAAGCGTATGAGTAATTATTGCGGCTCATGTAAATACAAACCAGACGTTCGCTTTGGTGAAACAGCTTGCCCAATCACAACTTTGTATTGGAACTTTCTGATTAAGCATCGAACTCAATTTGAGGCTAGCCCACGCACAAGATTAATGACTGCCAATCTTAATAGAATCAGCACGGAAGACCAAAAAGAAATACAGCTTCATGCTCAAGTGCTGCTCAATCATTTAGACGCGCTTTAGGTTGCTGTAATGAAGCAATCATTTAAAGGTAACAAAAGTTACTTACCGACCAAACTTTGCGTCATATGCAAAAAAGAAATGACCTGGAGAAAATCCTGGGCTAAGAATTGGGAATCCGTAAAGTATTGCTCTGATGCTTGTAGAAATAAAAAGACTGTAGAAGGTTAGGCATATCACCGACAGTGAGTAGGTGAATTTTAAAATGGGTAATTAAGATTCAATACCTTTTTCTGATATTGATATTCTCAATGCAGTGCAATTTTACGGTGTAAATACTAGCCTAGTATGCAATGCTAATGGCTTTCTTTCGGTTTATCCTAAGATCTGTGAACTTCCTGTTTAGGGCTTGCCGCCCTTTGATATATTCTTATAAGGCTACAATCTTTTGAGCTATTACTGAATAATCTTATTAAATATCCTATTACTAGAAAGAGACAAAAAATGAGTGAAAAATTAAAATTAGGATTTATTGGCCTTGGTATTATGGGCGCCCCAATGGCTGGCCATTTAGTCAATGCAGGTCATGATGTTTTCGTAGCAACTCGTAGCAAAATTCCTCAAAATATTTTAGATTCAAGCGCAGTCAAGTGCGCAAGTTCAGCAGAGGTTGCTCAAAAAGCAGATGTTATCTTTTTAATGCTCCCTGATACTCCTGATGTAGATCATGTGTTATTTGGTGATAAAGGAGTGGCTTCTGGCTTATCTAAAGGAAAAGTTGTAGTGGATATGAGTTCAATTTCACCCATAGCAACTAAAGAGTTTGCTAAAAAAATTAATGCATTGGGATGTGATTACTTGGATGCTCCGGTTTCAGGTGGGCAGGTTGGGGCCCAAAATGCCACACTTTCCATTATGGTTGGCGGTGAAGAAAAAGTTTTCGAAAAAATTAAACCGATTTTTGAATTAATGGGTAAAAACATTAATCTAGTTGGCGGCAATGGTGATGGACAGACCGCTAAAGTTGCCAATCAAATTATTGTTGCGCTCAATATTGAAGCTGTAGCAGAGGCGCTTTTGTTTGCTGCCAAAGCTGGAGCTGATCCCGCTAAGGTGCGTCAAGCTTTAATGGGTGGCTTTGCTAGCTCTAAGATATTAGAGGTTCACGGAGAGCGAATGGTGAAGCGAACTTTTGACCCAGGCTTTCGCATTGAGCTGCATCAGAAAGACTTAAATCTTGCTCTAGATAGTGCAAGATTACTTGGTGTTTCTCTACCTAATACGGCCACTGCTCAAGCACTTTTTAACTCATGCGCGGCTCATGGTGGTAAGGCCTGGGACCATTCTGCAATGGTCAAGGCGTTGGAGAAGTTAGCTAATTTTGAAATCGGGCAGAAGGCTTGATATGCGCAGCATATTTATTGCAGTGCAATAAATAAATTTAGAGTTAACTTTAAAACTTATCTTAAAACCCCATAATTTATTTATGGGGTTTTTTTGCATTAATGACTAGGTGTTTTCTCTAGGATTTGTAGGAAAGCGATAGCTTTTTTATTTCATCCTGATCTAATGATCAAAGCTGTAAAGCAGCAAAAATATTAAAAATAAATTATTAAAAATAATGTGGCATTACTTGCCATTGAGACAAAGCAGTGAATCTACTGCTTAAGAAAGGTAAACATGAAGATATATCAAGCTATTAATAAGGTGCCTGGTGGTTTAATGGTTGTCCCTTTGTTTCTAGGGATGTTGCTCAATACTTTTGCTCCTAATGCTTTAAAAATCGGTGGCTTTACTCAAGCGTTAACCAACCAAGGTTATCCGACGTTCTTGGCGATGTATTTATTTACCGTTGGAACAAAGATGACGCTTACAGCAGCGCCAACAATGTTAAAGCGTGGATTTGGTATTTTATTTGCAAAAGTTGGTATCGCTATAGGAATTGCTTTGGCAATAGCCCATTACTTTAATGGTGAAGTAATGGGCCTTACTACTTTAGCGATTTTGGCCGCAATGAATGATACTAACGGCGGCATGTTCTTGGCCTTGACGAGTACTTTTGGTAGCAAGGAGGATGCTGGAACTTATGTGCCTCAAAGCATTGAGACAGGCCCCTTTCTGACGATGTTGGTACTTGTTGGTGCAGGGCTGGCTGTAATTCCATGGATGACAATGTTTTCAGTAATAGCACCAATTATTGCAGGTGCCATTCTTGGTAATTTGGATAAAGATTTGCGAGATTTCTTTGGTAAACACGAGCCAATCATTATTCCATTTATGGCCTTTACACTAGGGCAAGGTATCAATTTACAGGCGGTGACAACGGCTGGCTTGCCGGGCATAATTTTGGGGTTCTCTGTTTTGGTTATTACGGGAATTGTTTGCATATTGGCAGATCGTTTGTTGGGAGGTTCTGGCGTTGCTGGAGCAGCGGCATCGAGCACGGCTGGAAATGCGACAGGTACTCCTCAGGCGGTTGCGTTAGCTGATCCTTCTTTTGCAGCTATTGCTCCATTGGCCACAGTTCAAGTGGCTGCTTCTGTGATTGTTACGGCAGTATTAACCCCTGTATTAACTGCTTATATTTATCGCCGCAATAAAAAGAAGATGGAAGCTAGTTTGTAGAAAACAAGTTGCAATTGGGTTTAACTAATTAGATGTCAAATACTGTGTAGGGTCATGTGACCCTACACTTTTATTTTTTGGAGCAACGCTATGGCTAAGGCCAATATTTATGTAACACGCATGATTCCTGAGCAGACTATCAATGAATTGCGTCAGTTCGCTGACGTGGAAGTGAACCCCCATGATCGCGCTTTGACAAGGTCAGAATTAATCGAAGCTGTTCGAGGTCGTGATGCGGTAATCACCCTTTTAACGGATTCTGTAGATGGTGAGGTGTTAGATGCAGCAGGTCCTCAGTGCAAGATATTTGCCAACTACGCTGTTGGGTTTAATAATTTTGATTTAAAGGCAGCTACAGATCGCGGAGTCATCTTAACGAACACTCCTGGTGTGTTGGATGATGCAACAGCTACTGAAGCTTGGGCCTTGCTGTTGGCTGCTGCAAGACGCATACCTGAATCAGAGCGTTATGTAAGAGCTAAAAAATGGCAAGGCTGGTCGCCAATGGCCTTCCTTGGTCAGGATGTTGATGGAAAAACATTGGGTGTGGCAGGTTTAGGGCGTATTGGAAAGAAATTTGCTAGGAAAGCAGCTGCTTTTGATATGCGGATTATTTATACAAATGCGCAACGTGATCTGGATTTTGAAAATACATATGACGCTACCTTTGTAGATAAAGAAACATTGCTCAAGGAGTCTGATTGCTTATCGCTTCACTTGCCATTGTTGCCCGAGACAAAACACTATATTGGCGAAAAAGAATTATCTCTAATGAAGCCAACTTCAATCTTAATCAATGCTGCACGCGGGCCATTGATAGATGAAAAGGCCCTTGTTCAAGCATTGCGTAATAAGGTGATCTTTGCTGCTGGCCTGGATGTGTTTGAGGACGAGCCTGAATTAGCGCCTGGCTTAATGGAGCTGGAAAATGTTGTGATAGTTCCTCATATTGCCTCGGCCACAATTGAGACACGTTTAGCAATGGGAAAGATTGCTGTCGATAATGTTATTCACGTTCTCAAGGGCGAATCGCCGATAACATGTATCAATCCTGAGGTCCTGAAATAAATATTTTTTTGGAAAGCTTTGGCTAGTGCTACTTTCAATATAAGCTCTTGAATCAAAAGTTCAAGAGCTTATATATTTCGGGCAAGACAGCTTTTAATGCGATCGAGTTTTAGATCAAAAAACTCATTGCCTGATATGTGATGTTTTCAAGGTTTGATTACTGTCGCGCCAGTGAAAATATTGGCGATACAAAAATACGCTCAAGACCATCCCCCAGACCATACCGGTAAACATGCCTGCTAGCATGAGGCTGAGGCTTAAAAATGAGATGCTACTTTGTTGTAGGAGTTGGGTGAAGACCGTAGCTCCAAGAGTCATGCCTATAAGCATCCACCCGGAACATAAGAGGTTCTGAGCCAACATTGAACATAATTTCCGGCATTGAGGCATTAAGTATCTCAAGCTAGGAATAGCGGCTATACCCCCTACCAACATTCCTATATGCATATAGGGCATTAATTTGATATGGAAAATCAAAGAGTCAAACAGTGAGAGATTGTGACTTTTGGAGCATATCGCGGCGATTGTAAATAGGGGGGTAATTCTGGTGTCTATGAATAAGCCAATGAGCATTCCGCCAAAGCCTAGGGAGAGCATCACGTGAGGTGGAGATAGTCCAAGGCCTTGAGGTCTTAACTTGGCAAGCGCAAAGCAGCCCAAGGCAATTCCTATCAACGAGAGCCACTGCAAGGACCAAAGAGTCTCGTCGGAGTCTATGCTAACAAGCATCAAGGTAAAGCCAACCAAAGCTATCAGACCCAATGCAACTAAGGTATTGATATTTCTTTTTAGGACGCTATTGTTCAAGATCTGTCTCGGCATTAATTTTAATTATGGAATTGATTATGTGGCAATTGGATAAATTTTGCTCAGCGCCAGAATTTCTCATGATTAGGGTAAATACTATGTTTCTAATGAAGGTATTCATAATGCATTGCATCAAATACACGAGTTGTAATTTTGAGTTATAAATGTATGCAGATTTAAAGTCGCACCATTAAATAACAAGAACTTTAAGGAGACAAAATGATTCCTCCAGAATTTGATTACCATGCGCCAACTACTCTGAGCGATGCGATTGCATTGCTTGATCAGTTGGGTGACGATGCCAAAATTTTGGCTGGCGGACATAGTCTGTTGCCAATGATGAAGTTGCGTTTTGCAGAGCCTGCACATTTAGTGGACCTCAATTTGATTCCGCAATTGAGGGGCATTCGCGAGGAAGATGGCCTCATCAAAATTGGGGCAATGACGGTCGAGAACGATATTTTGGATTCGGCTCTGCTCAAAGAAAAAGCTTCACTACTTCCCAAGGCTGTTAAATGGATTGCTGATCCACAAGTACGTAATCGTGGAACTATTGGTGGAGATATTGCCCACGGCGATCCTGCTAATGATCATCCCGCTATCGCTATGGCCTTAGATGCAACCTTTGTATTGCATGGTCCTGGTGGCGAAAGAAAAGTAAAAGCAGTAGATTTTTTCCATGGCACCTACATGACTGATATGGCTGCCAATGAAATCATGACCGAGATTCAATTTGCTCCATTAGCTGGCAATACAGGCTGTGCATATGTAAAGCTCAAACGGAAGACTGGTGACTGGGCGACAGCTGCAGCCGCTGTAGTACTGCAAATGGCTAACGGAAAAGTAAGTATGGTGCGCATTGGCTTAACGAATGTGGCTGATACCGCTATTAGGGCAACAAAAGCCGAAGAGCTGCTGTTGGGTAAAGAGCTCAATGAAGAAACATTGAGAGAGGTAGTAAGCGCCGTAGCCGAGGCTTGCAACCCTGCCGAAGATCTTCGCGGTGATGTTGAATACAAGACAGCAATGGCTGGTGAGATGACTAAGCGCGCATTGCTTGATGCCGCTTCACAAATCAGTTAATTCAAGACCTAATACGGAGCAATAGACCATGAGCAAAAAATTAGTAAGCATGACCATCAATGGTAAAAAAGTTGAAGAGGCTGTTGAGCCGAGAACGCTTTTAATCCACTTCTTACGTGAGAATCTCAATCTTACTGGTGCGCACATCGGTTGTGAAACCAGTCATTGCGGTGCATGTACGGTTGATATCGATGGCAAGTCAGTTAAATCTTGTACGCATCTTGCAGTTCAGTGTGAAGGTGCGGATATTTTGACTGTCGAAGGCTTGGCAAAAAATGGCGTACTGAGCGCGGTTCAAGAAGGCTTTCATCAGGAGCATGGTCTTCAATGTGGCTTTTGTACTCCAGGAATGCTAGTAAGGTCTTATCGCTTATTGCAAGAAAACCCCAATCCTACAGAAGCAGAAATTCGTGCAGGAATATCCGGAAATTTATGTCGTTGCACTGGATATCAAAATATTGTTAAGGCGGTGCAATACGCTGCTAAAAAGTTACAAGAAACTGCTCAAGCATAAAAACCCAATTTTAAAGTTATGGGCTTTTTAAAGCCATATAACTCAACAGGAGATAAAAATGAATGCACCGTTGAAAGATCGTGAAGCAGCGTTAATGGGTATGGGTGATTCCCGTCTTCGTAAAGAAGATGCGCGATTTATCCAAGGTAAAGGAAATTATGTAGACGATATCAAGTTGCCTAATATGGTTTACATGGATATTGTCCGTTCGCCACTGGCACATGCCCGTATTAAAAAGATCAATAAAGAAGAAGCGTTAAAAATTCCAGGCGTTTTAGCGGTTCTCACTGCTGAGGATTTAAAACCTCTCAAATTGCATTGGATGCCAACCTTAGCTGGCGATGTGGCGGCGGTTTTGGCTGATGAGAAGGTGCATTTTCAGATGCAAGAAGTTGCAGTCGTTTTGGCTGAAACCCGTTATGCCGCTGCTGATGGCAAAGAAGCTGTACAAGTTGAGTACGAAGAATTGCCTGTAGTCATCAATCCTTTTGATGCTTTAAAGGACGACGCTCCTATTTTGCGTGAAGACCTCATTGAGAAGATGGAAGGAGCGCACGGTAAGCGCCACCATCCTAATGACATCTTTACTTGGGAAGCTGGTGATGCGGCAGCAGCAGACGCTGCTTTTGTAAATGCGGAAGTAGTTGTCAAAGAAGATTTGCTGTATCCGCGTGTACACCCATGTCCGCTTGAAACTTGCGGCTGTGTTGCATCTTTTGATCCTATTCGCGGTGATTTAACCACCTACATTACAAGTCAAGCTCCACACGTAGTGCGTACCGTTGTTTCAATGCTTTCTGGTATTCCAGAATCAAAAGTGCGAATCATTTCTCCAGATATTGGTGGCGGCTTTGGTAACAAGGTGGGTATCTACCCTGGTTATGTTTGCGCTATTGTTTCTTCCATTGTTTTAGGCCGTCCGGTCAAATGGATTGAAGACCGCATTGAAAATCTTTCATCTACCGCTTTTGCTCGCGACTATCACATGACTGGTGAGCTTGCGGCAACAAAGGATGGAAAAATCCAAGGCTTGCGTGTAAATGTGTTGGCTGATCACGGTGCGTTTGATGCCTGTGCTGATCCATCAAAATTCCCAGCGGGGATGTTTCATATCTGCTCTGGTTCCTATGACATTCCAGCCGCCCATTGCACGGTAAGAGGGGTTTATACAAATAAAGCCCCTGGTGGTGTAGCGTATCGATGCTCCTTCCGAGTTACTGAAGCTGTTTATTTAATTGAGCGCATGGTTGACATCTTGGCGCAAAAGCTCAATATGGATAAATCGGAAATTCGTAAGAAGAACTTCATTCGCAAGGATCAGTTCCCTTACAAATCTGCTTTTGGTTTTGAATACGACTCTGGCGACTATCTCACTGCTTTAGATCAGGTCTTAGATGCCGTGGACTATAAAGGTCTTAGAGCAGAACAGGCTGCTAAACGTGCTGACCCGAATAGCAAGACTCTGATGGGTATTGGTTTAGTAACTTTTACCGAGATTGTGGGCGCAGGTCCAAGCAAGATTTGCGACATTCTGGGTATTGGTATGTTTGACTCTTGCGAAATTCGTGTTGACCCAACTGGTAGCGCTATTGCCAGAATGGGAACGATCTCCCAAGGTCAGGGTCATCAAACAACTTATGCGCAAATTATCGCAACTGAGTTGGGTATCGCTTCCGATTTGATTAAGGTTGAAGAAGGGGATACCGATACTGCTCCTTATGGACTGGGTACTTATGGTTCACGTTCTACCCCGGTTGCTGGTGCTGCTATTGCCATGGCCGCCCGTAAGATTCATGCAAAAGCTAAAAAGATCGCAGCCTCATTGCTCGAGGTTAGTGAGAACGACTTAGAGTGGGAAGTGGACCGCTTTAAAGTGCGCGGAAATGATGATAAGTTCAAGACAATGAAGGATATTTCTTGGGCTGCATACCATCAACCACCTGATGGCTTAGAGCCAGGTTTGGAGGCTGTTCATTACTATGATCCGCCAAACTTCACTTTCCCGTTCGGAATTTATTTAGCTGTAGTGGATATTGATCGCGCAACTGGTGAAACCAAGGTAAGACGCTTTTACGCATTGGACGATTGCGGTACTCGAATTAATCCGATGATTATTGATGGTCAGATTCATGGTGGTTTGACAGAAGGTTTTGCCGTAGCAATGGGTCAGCTTTTATCATTTGATGCCCAGGGCAATATTCAAGGCAATTCTTTGATGGATTATTTCTTGCCAACCGCCGTTGAGACACCACATTGGGAAACCGATTACACAGTTACCCCATCTCCACATCATCCACTTGGAGCCAAGGGAGTTGCCGAATCACCACACGTTGGTAGCATTCCAACATTTACCTCTGCCATAGTTGATGCATTTGCACATACAGGCGTTACGCATATTGACATGCCACACACCTCGTTTCGCATCTGGAAAGAGCTGAAAAAACACGGTTTAAATCTCAATTAATTAAAGTTAGGATTTTGTAATGGAAGTAATAATTGATAAGCAATATCCAATCCCTGCCAGCGTTGAAAGTTGCTGGCAGGTTTTGTCTAACGTCAATGATTTGGCAACCTGTATGCCTGGCGCATCTATTACTGAGCAGCTTGACGATACCCACTACAAAGGTAGCGTCAAGCTCAAAGTAGGTCCAGCCACTGCTGCATTTGCTGGTGATATTGAGCTGCAAGGTATCGATCCTGCTTTAAAAGAAATTCGTATGCTGGGTAAAGGTTCTGATCGTGGCGGCTCTTCAGCCTCGATGCAGTTGACAGCAAGTTTGTTGGCT
Source organism: uncultured beta proteobacterium (assembly GCA_903930665.1). GTDB lineage: Bacteria > Pseudomonadota > Gammaproteobacteria > Burkholderiales > Burkholderiaceae > Polynucleobacter. The sequence continues at coordinate 4,502 of CAIYZI010000431.1, read as the reverse complement.
CAAGCTGATGGAACGACAAATTTAGTTGGTAAGGCTGAAGTGATTGTGAATGGTAAGTTTGCGCAATTTGGCGGTCGTATGATGACGTCTGTTTCAGACATGATCTTGCAACAGTTTGCGGATAATTTTTCTGTGAAAGCTCAAGCTGTAGGTGGTCCTGTATCACCTGCTCAAGCTGGCAATACAGATGCTACCGCTACAGCCTCCGCTCCTGCGGCAGCAGCACCTGCTGCCAAAGCTCCTCATACCGAATTAAATGGCCTGGCCATTGCCTGGATGTTGATTAAGAATTTCTTCAAAGGGCTGGTAGGCATTAAAAGCTAATGAATGTTAAAGAGATATCGGGCCTCCTATCCAAGGCATCTTATGTAGCAGACGATAGTCTCTCAGAGATGGTTTGGATGGGTCTTACGATTGATCGGCCATTATTGTTAGAAGGTGAAGCTGGAGTTGGAAAAACGGCTATTGCCCATGCCTGTTCAGTGGGTTTGGATAGGCCCTTATTTCGACTTCAGTGTCATGAAAGCCTTGATCTCAATCAGGCTGTTTATGAGTGGAACTATAGCCGTCAGTTATTGGAAATACGCCTTAGGGAAGCTGAGGGCGGTGATAAATCACATCTAAGAGATGATTTATTTAGCGAGCAGTTTTTGCTCCAACGCCCCTTAATGCAAGCAATTACCTCACCCAAACCATCGGTTTTATTGATTGATGAAATTGACCGTGCTGATGAAGCATTTGAGGCTTATCTATTAGAAGTGCTTGGAGAGTTTCAGATTACGGTGCCTGAGCTAGGAACCATCAAGGCTGTTAGTCGCCCATTGGTGATTCTGACAAGCAATGGTACGCGTGATTTATCTGATGCTCTGCGTCGTCGATGCTTGTATCACTATGTTGATTACCCATCCATTCCTCGTGAGCTCACCATTGTTCAAACGCTAATACCAGAAGCAAATTTAGAGCTTTTGCAGCAAGCTGTGATGTTTGTGCATCAATTGCGTAAGGAAGATTTGGATAAGACGCCGGGCATTGCTGAAACCTTAGATTGGATTCGGATTCTATGTGCTAAGAACCTGAAGAAATTACCAGATGATCCTGTCGAATTCGTGGGTACGCTTTCAGCCTTGCTGAAGACTCGTAATGATCAGTGGCAAATATCTAACCAGGCATTAACCAAATTGATGGGTACAGGTCAGCGTGTGGGCATTGATGCTGGGGTTGTGGAATCACGCAAGTAAGCAGAATTTTTGCCTGATTGATATGTTAGATTCGCCCACCCCAACACAAGAGATCCGTCATTTTGTGGCGTATTTAAGGGAAAGCGGTTTTGTTGTTGGCTTATCTGAATTTAAGGCGATGGTGGACATCGCACTTTCAGCAGGAATTCAAGATAACGCTCGTATTGAAAAATGCTGGCGTGGAATTGCCGCTTCATCCCATCAGCAGTGGGAGCAATTTCCTGCTTTGTTTGAGGCTTTTTGGTACCCTAAGAAGGCCAAGGGCACAACAAAATCCTCAGGACAAAAAAAGCAGGGAAAATCCCTGCCTCAACTCATTCAAGAATTACAAAGCGAATCTGGATCAACTAAGCCCTCAAATAATGGCCGTTCCGTAGGTCTGGGTTCTAGCGAATCCGAGGCAGAGCAGGATTCACAAGAAAAAGGCCAGGGCGGTGCAAGTAAGGTTGAGCCATTGGCTGAAAAGCCATTAGGGGATTGGTTGCCGCAAGATAGTCAACAGCTCGATGCATTAATTGCGCCCTTACAGGCCAGATTAAAACGCAAGCTGGTGCGTCACTATCGACGTCATCCCCAGGCAAGAAGATTGGATTTAAGAAATTCTATTCGTAAGGCGATGGGTACTGGTGGGGAGTTAATTCGTTTGAGCATGAAAGAACCAAAAACTACTCCTCCCAAAATTTTTATTTTGGTAGATGTCAGTAAATCTATGGAATCTCATGCCCAATTCTTTTTAAGAATGGCCAGGTCATTTTGTCAAATTCTCAATGCTCGCGTGTTTGTTTTTCATACAAGCTTAATTGAAGTTAGCGCATTAATGCGGCGTAATAGTGGGCGAGTTCAAGAAAAGATTAATGCCGTTGCATTTGGTTTTGGTGGCGGGACTCGCATTGCTACAAATTTACAGGCATTTTTAGCGCAAAGTAAATTGGGCCCCTCAGGAAATCAAATAAAAGGTCTAGGTAAGCGTGATATTGTCTACGTATTAAGCGATGGTTTTGACACCGATCCACCTGCGCAAACCTTAGAGGCTATTTTGGCCATACGCAATAAGGGGGCGGATATTTTCTGGCTCCATCCAACCGTTGGTCGGCCGCAGTCAGAGGCAATGCTTTTAAGTCAAGATGCTATTTCTGGATTCATGGCGGTAAGTCATTTAGGCAGTCTTGAGGGGTTAGTGGATTTAACCCTAAAGCGTAAAAAAATCAGCAATGAAACTCATATGAGAACGGAGATGTAATGGGATGCATGATGAAGCAGGGCGGCGGTCTTTACTCTAGAGTTAGAGTTGGAGCGATTTTATTGGCTGCCGGCGAAGGAAAGCGAATGGGCGGTGTTCCCAAAGCGCTTATAGAGCTTCAGGGGGTTCCTTTAATCAACCGTCAGATGATTGCATTAAGTGGTGCTGGTGTCGATGAGGTTGTAGTTGTTACAGGTTATTACCATGAACTTGTTGAGCCAATGGTTGAGCAATTTCCAGTGCGAGTTGTTCGCAATCTTCATCCTGCTGATGGACAGGCATCATCTGTGAGAATGGGGCTTGAGGCATTGGGGGGAAACTTTGACGCCGTTATTATGGCCTTATGTGATCAACCTTTGATTAATGCCGAAGATATCACCCAGCTTATTGCCGCATTCAAAAAGCGTCAATCTGGAGAAATTCTGATGCCAATGGTTGATGGGCAGCGAGGAAATCCTATTGTTCTCAGTGGAGTGGCTATTAATCAAATATTGGCATCTGGTCAAAATATGGTTTGTCGTAAATTTATGGATGAGCATCCAGAAGTTGTAAATGTATTTCATACTGACAATGAGCATTTCATCCTTGATGTAGATTCTCTAGAAGATCTGGATGTTTTTCAGGCTAAAACGGGCTGGAGCTTAACTGTGCCAAAAGCCTCTAATGAGGCCGCCATAACCCAGCCAGAATCTGAGCCTGCATATCTATCCTTGCAAAAATTGAGACCCTAATGCTTACCTCTAACTGGCCCGTTCCTATTGCAATGCATCTTTGCCCGAGTGCGTCGGAAATTAATCCCGTGCTTTCACGGGTTTTTCAAGCAATGAGGGCGGCAGCATTTTTAGAAAAAGATTTTGCCGATACTGCTGTGCATAAAAAGTTTTATGCCAGCGATGATCAACTTTTGCAACGCGTTGATCTTCCCGAATTTACGCAATTGATTCAGTTTTTTGCTGATGCCATTCAAAAAACCGTTGGCGCTGCAAATGCGGGGATCTGGCCACAAGGAAAAATGTCTTTGCAATTAGAGATCATGGGCTGCTGGTTCCAGATTCAAAATGGTATGGCATTTCATGATGTGCATACGCATGGTAATTGCTCTTGGTCTGGTGTGTATTACGTTCAAATCGATGAGGCAAAAAAACGTATGGATCATCCAGAAATGGGTGAGGTTAACGGGGTTACCCGGTTCTATGGCCCATACAGTCAATGGCAAGGCGGTGCCCATATGGATATTGGCAATGCTTATCTGCAAAAAAATAGTTTAGATATCCATCCTGAAGAGGGGAAGTTGGTTTTATTTCCTTCCTATCTTCCGCATATGGCCATGCCTTATGAGGGTGAGAAAGATCGAATCATTATTTCTTTTAATGTACAAATACATTCAACACAGGGTGATCAAATATTTGGCTTTGATTCTAAATAAATCGCTCAATATTCAAAATTACGTTCTATGGAAAATTTAGATCTCGTAGTCTTAAGGGCCTTGTTAGATTGGAGAAAATCTGGCAAAAAAGCCTTGTTAGCCACAGTGGTGAGAACATGGGGTTCTTCGCCTAGACCAATTGGTTCAATCATGGGTCTTTGTGAGGATGGTAGTGTGATTGGCAGCGTTTCAGGTGGGTGTATTGAAGATGATCTCATCCGAACCTATAGCACTGCCAAAGAATTTCCTTCGGGATTGCCTAAGTTAATTAAGTATGGCGTGAGCGCTGATGAGGCGCACCGTTTTGGCCTGCCCTGTGGCGGAACCTTAGAGATTTTGCTGGAATTTGAAGTAAACGAAAATCTTTTAAGTGACTTGGTAGACCAACTTTCTCAGGGAAAATTGGTTCAGCGCATCACTAAGTTAGATGATGGTTCGGTCAGTTTGCTTGCGGTGCAAGCCCCCGAGGAGCTGGTTCTGAGTGATCGTGAATTGATGAATACTTTTGGCCCGGAATACCGCATGCTGATCATTGGGGCGGGGCAGCTATCAGAATATTTAGCAATTATGGCTTTATTTAACGGGTTTAATGTCACTG
>CAIYZI010000430.1 GCA_903930665.1 uncultured beta proteobacterium | reverse complement strand
TTCTGGCGAGTGGTTGGTATCAACTACAGCGATAACAGGAATACCAAGCTTGTTTGCTTCAGTAATAGCAATCTTGTGGTAGCCAACGTCCACAACGAAAATTGCGTCAGGAACGCCATTCAAATCTTGAATACCGCCAAGTGCTTTTTGCAATTTGTCGAGGTCACGGTCATTTGTCAAAGCTTCTTTTTTAGAAAGCTTTTCCCAGTCGCCAGCTTCTTTAGCAACTGCCATATCTTTTAAGCGCTTGAGTGAACCTTTAACAGTTTTAAAGTTGGTAAGTGTGCCACCCAACCAACGGCTGTCGATATAAGGCATGCCAGCACGTGTCGCTTCTTCAGCAATAATTTCACGTGATTGACGCTTAGTTCCAACAAACAAAATCGTGCCACGATTAGCAGAAACTTGTTTTGCAAATTTCAGGGCATCCTGAAACATTGGCAATGTTTTTTCCAAGTTAATGATGTGGATTTTATTGCGATGACCGAAAATATAAGGGGCCATCCTTGGGGACCAGAAACGGGTTTGGTGACCAAAATGGCAACCGGCTTCCAGCATTTGACGCATAGTTACTGACATAACTTCTCCTAAGGGTTGTGTTCTAAGGTTGAGTCCTAGCTGCGCTAAAAAACGCCACCCTGGAAGGCTCAACCCGCGATTTCAAGTCAAAAATTAACCTGAGAGGGAAATTATAGCTTAAATATCAACCATCTAGACGTATCTAACCACCCCAATAACCCAAAGATCTCACTCTAATAAGTCCCAATAGACGAAAGATTGCCTAAAATTTAAGCAATCTTTTGAAGCGAATAATTCTCAAGTCGTTGATAATCAAGGCATGAATAGCTTATTTACAGCAGAAAAAGACATCCAAGGGATGCGCGAAGCGGGCCGCTTAGCCAGTGAAGTTCTCGATCATGTAGCCCCCCACGTCAAGGCAGGAGTTAGCACAGGGGAGCTAGATCGGATCTGTCACGAGTACATGCGTGACGTCCAAAAGACCATTCCAGCCCCCTTGAACTATCAACCTCCAGGCTACCCACCCTTCCCCGCCTCTATATGCACCTCTGTCAATGACGTGATTTGTCACGGCATCCCTGGTGAAAAAATCCTCAAAGCAGGCGATGTCGTCAATTTAGACATTACCGTTATTACCCCCGACGGCTATTACGGTGACACTAGCCGCATGTTTATGGTGGGCGATGTTTCAGTAATGGCAAAACGCCTTACCCAAATCACTTTTGAATGCTTATGGCTTGGTATCGCACAAGTAAAGCCAGGCGCCACATTGGGTGATATTGGCCATGTTATCCAAACTCATGCTGAAAATGCAGGGTATTCAATTGTTCGCGAATATTGCGGACATGGCATTGGAAAAGTATTTCACCAAGATCCCCAAATTCTGCATTATGGTCGCCCCGGCACTGGCGAAAAATTACAAGCTGGCATGACTTTTACCATTGAGCCAATGATTAATGCAGGTCGCCGTGAAATTAGGACGATGCCTGATCAATGGACGGTAAAAACAAAAGATCGAAGCCTTTCAGCACAGTGGGAACACACGCTATTAGTAACAACAACTGGTGTTGAAGTTTTAACTTGGTCCGAAGGAAGTAATCCGCCACCAGATTGCGTTAAAGGCCTTTCCTTTAGACCCAACATCGTTAGCGCATAAGAAGATGCACTCCACTTCAACGGTGAAATCTCGAATCACCGATGTAGTCAGCTTACGTGCTGCACGAGAAACCGCTTATGCAGAGTTTCGTAAAAACCAAGCTGTCGGCAAACTTACCAAACAGCTCTGCAAACTCAGCGATGCATTTTTAGTAAGCCTCTGGGAATCGTGCGACCTTGGTGCTGAAGCGGCACTAGTAGCCGTCGGTGGATTTGGAAGAGGCGAGCTCTTTCCTTACTCCGATATCGATATTCTAATTCTCGTACCAGATAACAAAAAAGTATTCGAAGAGGTTCTCACCAGCAAGATTGAAAAGTTTGTCGCCAAATGCTGGGATACTGGTCTTGAAATTGGCTCCTCAGTTCGCACTGTTGCCGAGTGCGTATCGGAAGCGGAGCAAGATATTACCGTTCGCACTTCTCTTTTAGAGGCGCGTCTGATTTTTGGAAAGAAATCTCTTTATAAAGAATTTTCTAGCGCATATGAAAAATCCTTAGATCCAAAGACCTTCTTTCAAGCCAAGCTTGCGGAGCAAATACAGCGGCATTACAAATATCAAAATACACCTTATTCACTTGAACCCAATTGCAAGGAAAGTCCTGGTGGACTACGTGACCTGCAAGTCATTTCATGGGTAAGCAAGGCGGCGCATCTTGGTAAAACCTTCAAGGATTTAAATCAAGCAGGCTTAGTCACACAACGTGAATTAACAGAGCTCACTCGCAATCAACGCTTCTTAGAAACCCTACGCGCAAACTTGCATTTACTTGCCGGCCGCAGACAAGACGTTTTAGTCTTTGACCTGCAGGCCTCCCTAGCGACTGCTATGGGTATTAATGAAGAGTCTTCACGCCTTGCTAGCGAAGCTATGATGCGTCGTTACTATTGGTCTGCAAAGGCGGTAACTCAGCTCAATGACGTGCTTTTGCAGAATATTGAAGCCCTGCTGTTTCCGCAAGAATCTAAAACTACCCACACCATTCCAGGCGAGGAAAATCAATTCTTTATTGAGCGCCAAGGAGTATTGGATATTTCTGATCCACAGCTTTACCAAAAGTATCCCGAGCAAATTCTGCGAACGTTTTTGGTATTTGCCCAAACAGCTAGTGTAAAAGGCTTGTCCGCTACCATCTTTAGAGCACTTTATAACGCGCGTCAAAAAATGGATAGCAAGTGGCGTGTTGACCCTGTTAATCGAGCGCTGTTTATGGAGTTACTCAAACAGCCTGCTGGTGTGAGTCGCGCTTTTCAACTGATGAACCGTACCAGTGTATTGGGTCGGTACTTGCCCGCCTTTAGAAAAATTGTTGGACAAATGCAGCATGATTTATTTCATGTATACACAGTAGATCAGCACATCCTGATGGTTCTGCGGAACATACGTCGCTTTATGGTGGTTGAGCATACTCATGAGTTTCCATTTTGTAGTCGACTGATTGCACACTTTGAAAAGCCTTGGCTGCTAGTAATAGCAGCGCTCTTTCACGATATCGCCAAAGGTCGTGGCGGAGATCACTCTGCCTTGGGCAAAGCTGATATGCGAAAGTTTGCTAAAGAACATGGGCTTGATAAGAAAGATACTGAGTTATTGGTCTGGTTAGTTGCAGAGCATCTCAATATGAGTCAAGTTGCTCAAAAACAAGATATTACCGACCCTGATGTTGTAAAAGCCTTTGCGAAAAAAGTTGGTGATGAGCG
>CAIYZI010000429.1 GCA_903930665.1 uncultured beta proteobacterium | reverse complement strand
TGCTTTAAATTTTGCACTGGCCTCAGCACTATAAAGACTTGTTGTGGAAGCCCATGTCATACCTTGATATGCAAAATCTTGGGTTTGCCAGAAGCCAGGCGCTTTCATAATGTACCAATTACTAGGATTGGAGGGTCCAATCGTATTGCTTGCATTCAAATTATTAACATTGAAATAAGACAACTCAAATCCATAGCCAGAATCACCAAGATAATCCAAAGTAAGCTTGGGCCCAACAGCGCTACCCTGTTGAAATTGATTACTGTTAAAAACTTCCGATGCTGGAATAGAGGCTGTTTGAGCAAACGAAGAAGAGCCTGGGAGAGTGCTAACTAATGGCTGGTTTACGCTATTATTTGATCGACTTAGAGCAATTGCTTCTACTGAAAAATTCCAATGTGCAATAGATTTTGATGCGTCAAATGCATTCATCTCAAAAGGCTTCGAGCTAACGTCAACGCCTTGCGCTATTGGCGAACTTAGCTCAGCCGAAAATAGCGCCTCGAAATAAGTCCACCCAAGTACCAAGCCAAGCACCTCGATTACAAGCCTCAGTCGATAACGTTTGATTGCCATCCCTAGATTTTAGTAAATATATTGGTGTAAACCTAGAAATCTTGCGACTGCTATTGGCCGCTCTCTGCCACCCAATTACCGCCAATCACCCACCCTGAGCGTCTATAAGCCAACCATATAGGGCCATTCAACCGTCACGCGACCGGACACATCCGAGTCGGGTCAAACCGACACCCGATCACCAGGGTCAAAATTTCAACTGAGTTGCAGTTAGTCCGCCAGGATCCTTCACGCTCACCCAAGGTCATCACTGCGGATAAACAAGCCAAAACCATGATCAACTCACAATCGAGCCATAAGCTCAATGAAAGAAATTGGAGCATGATAAACAGAGGATTTTGGCCTGCCCAGCACGATTCGAACGTGCGACCTACGCCTTAGAAGGGCGTTGCAGACCCAAAGGGTCATAGGAAAAAAGCATATAAAACAACTGGTTGAAGAGAAAAACTGCATTTCAAAAACCCTTTTGGTCAATTTTTGGTCATTTGAGGTCAATCGTGGCAGCTATTCAAAAACGTGGGAATGCATTTAGAGTCAGAATTAATCGCAAAGGGTATGACACCCAATCCAAAACCTTTAAAACCCGAATCGAAGCAGCTAAGTGGGCAAGGCAGATCGAAACACAAATCGACCAAGGTCTAATCCAACCCAGCAAGACGCAAGTAAACCGCATGCTAGATGTCAACCTAGGCTTTGACGAAGCAGCAGCGCATTACATTAAGCACCACTCTATCCACAAACGAAACTGCAAAACAGAATCAGGCACAATTCGATCGCTCATGAAGTACTGGGGTAGCACACCAGTGCACAAAATTGACAAGACAAAGGTCTTTGAGGTGCGCGATGATTTACTTTCAAAAGGCAGATCAGGCGATACGGTAAATCACTATTACAGCGCTATCTCAAAGATCTATCAGATGCTCCAAAATGAATGGGCCATCTTAGTTATCAACCCCATGAAGGGCGTCAAGCGACTACCAGCAAACCCCAGCCGGACCAAACGAGTCACAGGAGCAATGCATACCGCCCTACTCTTCGCATGCAATCAATCAACCTCACCACTACTAACCCCCATCGTGCAAATTGCACTTGAGACAGGTATGCGCCGCGGTGAAATCATGGGCATGAAATGGGCTGACGTTGATCTAACTCAACGCCGTATCTATTTACACCAAACTAAAAATGGCCACCCTAGACAAGTGCCCCTCACACAGCAAGCGGTAAAAATACTCAGTGAACTTGCACATACAGACCCCGATGTTGTATTTCCAATTGGTATGGATGCGCTGCGTAGGTATTTTGAGAAAGCAGTCAAACAAGCAAAATGTGCATGGTCAACAGAAGGCGCAAACCCGTTTGATGACATTCGCTTTCACGATCTTAGGCATGAAGCGCTCAGCAGACTTTCCGATGCCGGGCTTAACGTGATTGAGTTGGCGCATATCAGCGGACATAAAACCCTTGCAATGCTAGCTAGATACACACACCCAAGTCACCAAGCAATATTTTCAAAATTGGACAGCAGGATGAGGCCATAAGAATGGTTCACCATCTACTGCCTTTAGTTGTGTAACTTGTTACAGAACGCCGTACTGGACATCAATTGCCAAACAAAAAATAACAATTTACAATTACCGAAGCACGCGACAAATTGAGTCATGCTTTAAGCGTGAATCGTGCACCAAGCAGTAGCCGGTCTGAACTTGTCCTTCGCCAGACATTAAACGGCGCCAAATCAGACACTACTTGCGCCTGCATTGCGGGTCCTGTCAAAGCTAGCCACTAACGGCCAAATTAATTTTCAACAACATGCATCTGCACGCCTGTGCAGAGCTATATCTATTTAAGGAAAAGAATTATGGATAAGCAATACAAACTTTTTGGCATCACCCCATCTAAGCCGCTGCAAATTTTAAGAATCTTAGTTGAACAAAAATTTGACGAAACCGAAACCCGCATAAACCTAAGTTCGATCAGAGTACTGCAAATTCAAGCGACCTCAGAAATTCTCAAAACAATCTCTGGGCCGGAAGCAACTACTCGCGTCGAGTATCTAACGACCAATGGTATTTTTCATGCGGATGAGCTAAGTGGCGTCAACATTGCAGAAGGCGATGATGACAGCTCAAGTATTGAGCTAAATTTCATTACTACCAGCGATGACAATACAGCAAGCTTAATTATTCCAACAAAGAAATATCTTCCAACTCAGGCAATAAACGACTACTACCTTCAAGTGCTCATTGACCACTTTGCCCCAGACCGTCACTCATTAGAATTTGCAAAAGAGGATATCACCTCCTTCCTACTGGGAGTACTTTCCAAAATGACAGGTAGAGATGCGTTTTTAGACCAAGATGGGAGCAACTAAGATGCACGCTAACTTACAAAAAACTCTCGACATTAAGAACGACTTTGCACTTTTTGAAAACATTAAAAGCGTTGGAGCTAAACAAGCCCGCAAGTCATTGAGAAGCATCACAAGGCAAATAAGCACCCCCATAGAATCAAGCCGAAAGGATACATATCTAGTCGGACCATACAAGCTTGGGCCAGCGGGTAAAAGAGCGAACCAGAACATCGAGGCGGTATCCGCCTTGGTGTTTGATATCGATGACCCAAAGGGCTATACATTTGATGACATCATCGCCCTGACTAGCGACTATTTTGGAGTGGTACATACAACATGGTCACATACAGATGGTGCACCTAGATACAGGCTGATAATCCACTTAATAGAAGAGATAGCGGCTTGTGATTTTTCCAAGGTTCGTGATAGCTTTCTGCTTTTTAATCCAGAGCTAGCATCTATTGTCGATTCAGCTTGTAAGGATATATCACGCGCTTACTATTGGTTTAGCTATCCACCCGAAAGATCGGACAATGCGCAATGCTGCATTTTGATGGGTAATCCGATTAACCCGCAGCAACTCAAAGCTCCAGCAAAAACAGGTCAAGGTTTAAATTTGCTCGGCGCTTACAGTTCTCAGCTTGAAACAATATTGGAAGGTGGGATACCGGAGGGCTCACGTAACAAGAGTCTTGCCTCGTTAGTGGGCGGTCTTATCGCAAAAGGGCTGTCGAGGCATGAATCCTACAGCAAGGTGATGGAATGGAATAAAACCTTGAATCCCCCTCTACCGTTAGGCGAAGTTGAGCGCACTCACAATAATATCTGGAAAACACATGAAAGAAATAATCCGGGTGCACTAGGCACAAGCACAAAAGCATTGTCAGCACCCCTTATAAATTTTGAACTACTCCCAGCAAGCAGCCTTTTATCATCCCTACCCCCGCCGCGAGAATGGATCATTCAAAACTTCCTACCGCGTAAGATCGTCGCAACAATTATTGCTGCTGGTGGTACTGGTAAGTCCTATTTAGCGATGCATATCGCGGTTAGCGTCGCTTCTGGTGCACATTTATTTGGAACATACTCGCCAGATAAAGCTGGGAAAGTGGTTTTTATTAGCGGCGAAGATGATGCGGACGAACTGCAGCGCAGGCTACATAAAGTAATTTCTGGACTTCCAACCTCCGCCCAAGAAAAAACCATGCAAAACCTACATTTCATCGATTTAGCCGACTCCTTTGAGTTGTTTACTGAAAAATCTGCGCAAGGTGAAACACACCTTACCAAAGTACCATCTTTGATCTGCGAACAAGTTATCAAGCAGATCGGTGCAGATATTGGCCTGGTAGTTATTGATCCCATCTCCAGATTTAGAGGGGGCGAAGAAAATTCATCCGCTGACGGAACTCGTTTTGTACAAGCACTCCAACAGATACGAGACCAACTTAATACGTGCGTTTTAACGCTGCACCACGTCAATAAAATGGCCAGTAGTGGTGCCAGTCAAAACAATGCGCGGGGATCTAGTGCATTTATTGATGGAGTTCGGCTTGCGTATCAACTAAACGCAATACCGGAAGCGGATGCTAGGAAAATGTTCGGTCCACTGTACTGTGACCAGCAACTTTTAAGGCTGCAATCCGTAAAATCAAACTACGGCAAAGCGGCAGACCCAATGCTCCTTGCAAGGCGTGATGATGGATCACTTGAGCTATTTGATGTACTACCGCAAGATTTTGAACAGAAAAGCCTACTTTCCGAAATAGATAGTTGTAGCTTATCAAAGACCAAGTTCAAGGAAACTTACGGCGGCGCCAAGGGAAAGTTCAATCTTTCAGAAAAGGCGTTGGTCAAAAAACTTGAGGACCTTGCCAAGGCAGGATTGATCACCATACCAGAGAGAAGCCCAATGAAAGTCACTGAAGTAGGCAAAGCAATGCTGGAACCATAAAGGCAACGGGCAATGAAAAGGCAACAGGAAAGCCTAGGAAGCTTGATATATCAAGCTTTTGGTTTTATCCAAACAGGAACGGGCATGCCTTTGCCTTTTCTAACCCTTTGTTTTTATTGGCATCCATTCGGGCAGGCGCCTATATATAAATATGCACCCTTGAGGGGTGCATTTATAAGTATCAAAATGCTTTGCATAGGTGTAGCGAACTTGAGAGCATCTGCCGCAAACTGGACCTTTCAATTCCCGTTTCAAATCCTGTCAAAACTATGCCACTTCCATCAATAACAAAATATGGAGCGAAGCAGTGCCAGTGCAAAAGCAAACGTACGGGCCTTCCTTGTTTGAACGTGGCAGCTCATGGTTGTGCCTGCTGTCGGATGCATGGGGCTCACAAATCAAGGAATGTGCTCAAAGGAAATGAGCATCCCAACTACTTATGCGGAAGAGAAACTATGGAGGCTAGAGCAGAAAGAAAAAGAGTGTTTGCTGAATTAAATAAACTTGCGGCCGATTTAGGCATCAATTCTAGAAAGCAAACCAAAGGATTGTGATAGCTGGGCCATACAAAAAGCACACCATCCGCATACTAGCCAAATCACGGAACACTGATATTTGACTGACTGCTTCACACTACTTAACTGCCGCTCACCCCAAAAAACTAAATTGGTCACTGGATCATTAAAAAAGATAGTCGGGGTTCAACCTAGAACTAAGTCAATATGGAACCAACTTCTGCGTATTGCCATAAGAAAAAAATAAAGCACTAAAACGCCGACCATTATCGTTAGATCGGCAAGATACTGAAACCCCCACGCCTGAGTTCCCAAATAAAAAACACATTCCATCAATAAAATACTCTTTTTCGTTCACATACACCTTATCAACTACGATGCTTGATAGGTAATTATCTCCAACCACCTCGTCGTTCGATCCCGAAAATACAACAAGGGCAGTCTTGGACCAAAATAGATAATTCACCCTCCCGCTTTCATAATCAAGGCGCTGGTATTCGCCCCCACAGGACTTAGTCATATCATTACCATTAACAGTTAGGTTCTGACAGTAGCCGGGTACATTAATCGCATTTTGAACCTCGGCCCCAACATTCAAAGAAACAAAGAGGGTCGCCATAATTAGCAATAGTCGTAATCTCAAAATACCTCCAAACAAGCTAAAGCCGCGTTTTTACGCGATTGAATGCTGATGTTTTCTCCTATTGAGAACGCAGAAAGCCGCTGCTCTGGGAAGCCATGATGCGCCACTGCAAACCACTCCATATCCCCGGTTGCGAAGGCAACATTTAGAGCGTTAATGGTTTGCGTCTTTGAATGCTTGTACTTGGCATTTAAATAAACACCCGCAAGACAGTCGGCTTGCAATTCATTTAGCGGCGTTGATACCCTTCCAAAGCCATACTGTGCCTGCATTGCATGAGCATATTCGTGCGCAACTATGAAATCTAAAGCCTCTGGCCCAATTGCATACAGCCGTCTAATTTGATTTTTTTCGAGGTAGATCTTATGTTCAGACGGACAATAAGCGCTACCCTTAATATTTCCACACTTACTTGAAATAGCCTTATCAAAAACCACATATGTAGGCGGGTACTGCGAATTTGACTTATTCAAATTCTTAACGAAATTAAAAACCTCCTCTGCCTGATTAAGAATCAACACATCAGACTGGGCAAAGACATTGAAAGATAATAGAAACAATAGAGCAGTAGCTAAAATACCGCTCTTGAGTTTTTTTATTTTTAGGCTAAACCCCATCCTAATTGGCTTACTTGTCATTAGCATTGAGTAAATTAATTCCATTCCACAAGCACAAATAGGCTCCGGATATTGATAGAGCAATGCTAATTAATTTTTCCGGCCGATCCATTAACTCAACACCCGCCCAGATCAAGATGCATCCAAGTACAAATCTTTGAAAGTACTTTTTAGCCTTAACAGTTCTTTTCTCTGCGGGAGTGCTTAAATGCTGGAACACAGCAATTCCAATCATTGCCGGAAACACAATTACACTTAATCCCAATTTTATCCTTGCTATTCATTAATTTTTATCTACCCTAAACTCCATTAGCTCCTTGTGCCAATCCGGAAAATCCTCTGGTCGCATCCTCTTTCTTGCCCACTCTGGCATCCATGTATCGGGGTCAAAAGGGGTTGCCTCTAGATCTGGGTAAAGCTGCGCAGGGTGAGGTTCTGGTTCTTGGTAGTTTTTATCTAGCAGCTTGCGAATAGGTCTAAACCATTTTGGAGTGTTATCTCGCTTGGGCTTGTGGATTGTTCGCAGTGGTATGAAATCTTTCAATGGCTTTTGTACTGAGCAGCGTTGGCACACTCTTAGATCTTCTGGTTTTGGTACTTTCAGTGGATCGCCAAATGTGAAATTTAGAGTGCCGTAATTAGGCAGGATGTGTTTTTGTCCACAGCTTGAGCATTGAAGTAAACGATATGAGGCGACACTGGTCAAGCTAACCTCTCAACATCTTTTCTAAATCGGCCATGGTAGATTTCTCTTTAAAGCTAGCCATTGGGTAACACCGCTCAAGCTCCGATATTATTTTTTGGTAAATGGACCTATCTAAAAC
>CAIYZI010000428.1 GCA_903930665.1 uncultured beta proteobacterium | reverse complement strand
CTATCAACAAGCTGGTGCAGCATACGACCAAAACGTAGCGCAATATCGTCAGACTGTTTTGGCAGCCTTTCAGAACGTCGAAGACAATTTGGTTGCTCTCCGACTGTTGCAAAAGGAAAGTAAGTCTCAAGCTAGCGCAGTCAAGCATGCTCAAGATGCAGTACGAATTAGCATGAACCAATACAAAGAGGGAGTCATCACTTACTTGGATGTTGCTACCTCCCAAGCTTCCGAGCTAAGCAATGAACGTGTATTAATGTCACTACTAAACAGACAGATTGCCGCCCATGTAGGCCTGATTACGGCCCTCGGGGGTGGGTGGGATGTCAAACAAATTGCCGACAAATAGAGTCATTATTCGCCACTGAAACGATGCCACAAACGGACATTCTCATTTCTCCAAAATAAGGCTCTAGAATACGCATTATTAAAAAAGTCGACTCTTGCATACCTGTTAAGGGAGTCTGATAAAAGGGAATGCCTAGATCGGCATAGTGCGGGGTAACTATAGGATGAGGATGGCCATCCAGATAGGATAGCCGTTTTGAGCAAAGGCCTTATTGGGATTTAATTTACTTAATAACTGGATAGAAGAAGAGGTCTTGCTACCATGGTGTGGGCGCCATAAAAATCAGCTGCTTATTGCCCAAATTCTTTATCTGCTTACGGATGCCAGATTAAAAATCTACTACATCCAAATGTCAATGCTGGCTGCATCGGCAAGGGTTCCTGGCAACCACCCCTGATTTTTTAAATCAATAAATAGGGGATTGCTGCCCGGCAAAAACCCCATCATTTAATCAAACTTAATTTCTCTTAAAAGCGTTGCAGCACCAAAAATATGGTCGCCATCACCATGACTGATGACCATGCGATCAATTTGATTCATTACCCCCCCCTCAGGAATGGCAAGATTACCCCTTGACCAGTTTCATCTTTTTTTCGTATGGGTCCAGAGTCATAAAGCAAGTAGTGTGGCGCTATTTCAATTAAAACGACGTGCCTTGCCCTATACCGAGCATCTGAGCGCGAAAATCACCAGAGAGCAACGGCGTAGACTCATGGGAGTTAAAAATATACAGGTTGATCAGGGAAAGCCCATTAATCTAGAGCGATAGGATGCTTTTAACTCTCCCAGTCGAATGGCAACAACAATACCAAGTAAAACTACGATAAGATCCCACCACACTGGTTGTGAAGACCAAACTACCGCCCAATCAAATTCGGCAAGCCATTTCAAGAAAATTGTCAAGCATTCGATTACGGCATATGCAAGCAGCAATAACTATTTACCAGTAACCTCCGGTAAAACTGCGCCCCTAATAGCCAATGGAGGAGCGGGCAATAAAGCAAGGCAACTATTGCCAGCACACAACATACCTCTCGCAGCGCCTGCAAAAAACTCTCTCGCCTACCCAGTTCTAATCACCTGACAGTCAGTATTCCCGATAAATAATCTGAATCACCCATTATATTGGGTAGCCGCGACCGCCCCAAATGACAACCAAAACCCGAGGTATGGGGCGCCATAGGATCGACGATCGGAACCGAAACTAAGGCCCACAACCAAATATCAAAAGATCTGGGATTTCTGCCAGACTATAAACCAAAAGCAACCACGCCAACCATATACATTGTTCGTTGCGCTGAGATTAGAAATCCAGCTAGCCAGGCTCGTTAAAAACCCACAGGCCGCCTCTCTTTTTCTAAGCGAAATAATCAAAGGAAGGAATGGGCGCCGCCATAAAAATGAAGCGAGCGGGACACCTAAATCAGCAAGCATCCTTACATGTAGTCCAGATATCGAGATTAAGTGCAATTACTATCCATCATTTTGTGCGTATTTTAGCTTAGCGGGTACCCTGCGCTCCTTTTATAACCAGCCCCTACTTTTTAAAAGCGCATTACCTTCCATTCAGGAGGCTACACCAGGAAGTAAGCTTAGATAAATTTTTATAAATATCAGCCAACGACTCTATTGAGATTGTCAAAATCTGCCTAATCTTACAAAGGCAATATCTTGTTTAGAACATCACCAGCCAGATCTGGGCTGGCAACATCAAGCCCAAAGATAGGGGCTTTTGCTAAAATCCGCACCCTTAAAGTCGAGCCGAATTAGATTAGATCCTGAACTTGATTAAAAATAATAAGCCTTTTTTAAATTAGCCATCGTCGACCACAGTGTGGTCCCCCGCGCTAGTGCACCATCAGGGAAACTTGTTTGATTTACTATCCATAATTCTATATTCTCAAAAGTTAAAGGATCCAGCAAACCCGAAGTGGTTGAGTTTGCAGCCTTTGGATTATTTAAAT
>CAIYZI010000427.1 GCA_903930665.1 uncultured beta proteobacterium | reverse complement strand
TGGCACCCAAGATGGATATCTGAGATAAAAATTGTCTTATATTTTGTTTTCATGTTACTGTTATTTAACACGAAACAGATAAACAGAGTATTACAAACAGATTATTTTAGTGGTTGGAAATTGTTACAAGATTTCCGAGCCCACCAGTAAATGCGGTTCCTGCTGCATAAGTTAAAACGTAATTAGATCCACTAGTTGAAACCACAGTAATTGGAATGTGATTAGCATTGTTGCCAAATGTTATAAACCACCCCACTGCTGGAATACTAGTTTTGAAGAGAGTTTTAGCTACTGTAATAGTTCTTGCACTACTACCATTAGCTACAGTAATTGGACCAGAAAAACTAGTAGCAGCGTCAGTTGAGGTAGTGGTTGTCTTTTTATTTGACCTAAGTCCACCACCAAAGCTATGTCCAAATCCTGGCATATTAGAGAAGCTCTGTAATGCAAATATTGCCTGGGTTTAAAACTTGCTGGAAGGCAATTTGTGTATTGGCTTCGTAAGAAGCAAAGAATTCTACGCCGCCAGCCGGAATTAACATAGCATTGCCGACAGTAACTGATACGTTGCCAATAATGTTGCCGCTAGTGTTTCGAGTAACATTACCAATCTGAACGTAGGTATCCTGATTGACTGCTACACGAACAATACCAGTGGTTGATCCAACTACGTTTGCATATTGGCTGCTTGACGTGGTGTTAAAGTTTTGTGTTGTACCCGGTAAATAGGCACCTTGGCGAACAATTGTCATAATAAGAATCCTCAAATGAAATTACAACATTATTTATCACTTAGGGAGGAAACTTTGTCAAAAGAATAGGACCAACTAGGTCCTATTTCAATCATACATTAAAGGATATTTTTTACAAATCTTCTCCTGCATCTAATTCTCCTTGCTCTGCAGAAGCAAGATCACGTTGCCATTCTGCAATAAGATCAGCAGCCGCAGCTAATTTTGGATTAGAATGAATCAAGTCCCATGCTGCTCGTAACTTGGCTATATTCTTTTTAAATTCTGGATCATGCGTTCGTTGTCTCCAATGCACTAATTCATCACTTGGGTGTGGTGTTTCTCCCCACCAATTCTTTTGTGTTGTAGTCTCGGGTTGATCATTATCTACTTCTTTATTGTCATCGAAGTCAGCAATTGACACACACAATCCATCATTAGAACATCGGGTGTTGCGCCGCATATCCCCACTACAATGAGCACAAATATACTCTTGAGAATTCTGCTCATCTTCAAGCAATAATCGGTATTTTTGAATTTCTTCTTTTAGGTCCATGATAATTTCTCCCAAGTATTTATCAAATTCTCAGAAATTTCGCCCATAATGGGCGCGGATTACTTGTTCCATTCTTCCGCGACCAACTGGATTTGCGCTATGCACCCGAACACCAAATTCTGGCCAGTAATTATGTTCTTCCATCCAGCAAATAACATCGTATCCTGACTTAGCATGAGGACAGTGTCCATAAAATGTTGTCTTGGGGGTTAGCATATCGCCAATGTGTGTTCCCTTGCGTTCACAGTCTGCGCAAGCACCAAGATCGTGATCAAGACTAGCTCCAGCGAATTGATAGTTAGACATAGCACTAATTGCCTCATCATAATTCTTTGCCCAATAAGCATTTGGGAATCCGTGCCTAACAGGGTCACGCAGGTCGTCTAGCCATAGTATTTTGTGTTTCATAATAGTCCTGGTACTAATTCTCTGTATCTTCGAGTGTTAAACAAACTTCTAGTTTCTGCTAATACCTCGCCGGCCTCTGTTAAGACAAACTGGTATCTTGTATAATTTCTATCACCTAGATATTCATCCATTTCTTCGGGTGAGGTAAATGTTTTAAATGTTCTACCGGGTTCTTTAGCATCATACACAGAAACTTTGTGCCCTTGCATTAATAACCGTTTCCACATTGCAAATCCATCATCGCTTAAATCAGTATCACTTATAATGCGAATCGGTTTTTGTCTGCCTTTTAAAATGGCATTATACAAATCACTTGCGTATGGCGGGCGGCCACGATATTGACGATTTTTTCCTACTAAATCTACAATTAAGGTTTGCGGTTTAATGTACAATTCAATTCCAAGAATAATAGTATCTGAATCTCCATACCAATAAAAAAGTGTTTGCTGTCCTTCAATTTTGCATAAACCATTAGCTAAATGATGAACCCGACTACCATTTGCAATTCTGTCTTTTATGATATAATCAATCTGATCCCATGTTTCAAAGGAACCTAGGCTTTCGGGCATTTCAACCAACCACGATTCAGTAAAATCCTCTCTTCCGGTTTGACTAGTCATCGTTTATCTCGCTGCAAATTTTAGTGCTTCAACAAATCGTCGTTCAATTTCTTGCCAGTTAGCTACATTCCACCAGGCTTCAAGATACTTAGCCCGTTCGTTTTTGTATTTCAAGTAATATGCGTGTTCCCAAAGATCAATGCACATAATTGGATAGTGTCCAACTAGCAAAGGACTATCTTGATTTTCTAAAGCAGCAATTTCAAGCTTATCTTCATTCCAAACAAGCCAAACCCATCCGCTACCAAAAAACTTTTTACCAGTGTCAATAACTTGCTCTTTGAATGAATCAAAACTTCCAAAATCACGATCAATATGCTCAGCAAATGCGCCTGTTGGCTTTCCGCCACATTTTGGACCCATTATTTCCCAAAACATCGTATGATTTACAAATCCGCCGCCGTTATTTTTAACTCTATCTTGAATGTCTTCTGGTAGTGAATCAATGTTAACTAGCAATTCTTCAGCAGGCATTTCGGCCAATTCGGGATAACGGCTTACAGCGGCATTAAGCTTATCGCAATAAGTTTGATAATGTTTATCGTGATGAACCTTCATAGTTTCGGTATCAATATGTGGTTCTAGTGCAGAATACTTGTAAGGCAACGGTGCTATTTCGTGTGTCATATGTCAAAGTCCTCTAACAGTATTTATGTAATTTTATACTAACAGAATCCAAAGAAAAAGTCAATTATTGATAAATAGAAGCAGAGGTAATCCATATGAGAATATCCCCTGTAGGACAGCCTGGCGCCAATACATCAATCGGAACTTGGACATAAAAAAATAGCAGGCATGAT
>CAIYZI010000426.1 GCA_903930665.1 uncultured beta proteobacterium | reverse complement strand
TCCAAATACATCCTGAAGAATTTTCTTACTTTGACTCATGACTGCTTGTTCAATTGCTTCCTTGGGGGTATTTTGGACTAGATGAACCGCTATTGAACCCATCTTTGGTGCCTAGTTTACTAGGAACTGGCAATACCAAATGCATACTATTTAGTAGGCAGTAGTAGGCAGATTCAGAAATGAAATGCAATCAAAACTCAAGCAGATCAACCGTCACTAGTAGAAGCAAACCCCAAACTTCAGGAGAAAGCATCTCAAAAGCTTGCACTGATGATTATCGAGCCCTAGGAAAGACTAAAGGCGGGAGCCCGTCAATATTCACCATATCCAAACGAATGCCATAGAGCCCCTCTAGATCTGGAACTGCTTGAACTCCGGATGGCATATCTCCTATCATTTTTCCATCTTTCACCAAGATCAGTCGTTCGAAGTTTTGCATTGCTTGATTAATATCATGCAAGATTGCAACCATCGCATGGTTTCTATTAAATGCGTATTGCCTCATGCTCGATAGGAGCTCTATTTGAAGACCTGGATCCAAGGAAGCCAAGGGCTCATCTACCAAAATCAACCCACCTCTCTCATCCCATAACTGCGCAAATATTCTTGCAAGATGGACGCGAGCTTTTTCTCCGCCAGATAAGGTATCAAAACCTCGATCAAGAAGGTGCTCACAGCGACTTAAACGAGCAGCTTGCTCAACTATTTCACCAAGATTCAAATCGCCAGTTAGGGAAATTCTGCCTAGAGAAATCACTAACTTCACCAATAAACCAAAAGAGACATCACCAGACTGAGGCAGTACAGCTCGTGATCTACTCAGCTCAGATAAGGACCAACCCTGAATTACCTTGCCTTTAAAGTGATAAGTACCCCAATGCGACTTAAGGTCACCTGATAGCAGCTTAAGTAAGGTCGTTTTACCGGCGCCACTCGGACCCAATATCGCAATCTGCTCCCCCTGTGCGATTTCCAATAAGAATGGCCCCAAGCGCTTTGCACCCAGGCTTAAGTTCAGGCCCCTTATCTTGCAAAGCTTTTCCATTATGAGATCTGACGTCGAGATGATCGCAGCAAGAGAATAAAAAATGGCGCACCCAAAAGTGCCGTGAAGATGCCGACAGGCACTTCAGCTGGAATTGCCATCGTGCGGGCAAACGTATCCGCAAGCAGTAATAAGGCCCCACCCAAAAACATCGAAGCAGGTATGACCCTCCTTTGGTCTCCCCCAAGCCATGCGCGCGCAAAATTAGGGGCAATCAGCCCTACAAAACCAATCATTCCACACCATGACACTGCAAATCCAGACAACAAAGCAACCCAAATGGTGATCTCCATTCGCAATCGACTGATATCTACCCCAACATGCGTTGCAACGGATGGACCTAGTGCAAATACATTCATTACCTTAACAAACTTACGTAGGCGCCACCAGGCCAAAATAAAGAGAACACCAATAGTAATAATGAGCATCCAATTTGAGCCTGAGAGTGACCCCATGGTCCAAAACATTAAATTTCTTAACTGCTCATCCGTAGCCAGATAGGTACATAAGCCAATCACTGCAGCTGCAAGGGCATTTAATGCAATCCCCGTTAACAACAAGCCCGCAATGGAATCTGGCGTAATCCAACGTGCAACCCTATCCAAAATGAAACACACTGATATTGCACCTGAAAAGGCCATTATCGGCGTTATCCAAAATCTCCATTCCGCTGGAAGGCTTATATTTAAATCTGCGAAGATCACAATCCCAACAGCAACTGCACAAGCAGCGCCAGCAGAAACCCCAAGCAAACCAGGGTCAGCTAACGGATTTCTAAATAAACCCTGAGTGAGCGCGCCGGAGAGACCAAGAGCAGCACCAATAAAAATTGCAAATAGAATTCTTGGAAGGCGCAGATGCCACAAGACATACTGACTACCAGATTGCGGTTGTTCGCTATTGGTCACTAGTGAAAGCCAATCATTTAGCTCGATATTGACAGCGCCAAATTGAGAGAAAAAACATACCAATAAAACGAAAAATAGCAGACTTAAAAAGCTGATGAAGGTTTTACCAAATACCGAACTGGGAAGGATAAATGCCATGAATAATCTTTACGACGAAGAGACTGTTTGAGCTAGTAGCCTATTTAACTCCCGAACTGCCAAAGGCATACGTGGGCCAAAGCCAAGCATATACATCGCCTCTAAAGAAATGATTTTCTTTTGTTTGCCGGCAGTGGTTTTGTTTATCCCAGGAAAACGCAACACGCCATCCATACCACCAAGAGCTTCTATTCCCTGGTCAGTCATTAGAATGACATCTGGGTTAGCAGCAATCATCGCTTCAGGCGTTAATGGCTTGTAACCAGAAAAACCTGAAATCGCATTGTTAGCGCCAGCATATGAAATCATCGCATCTGCGCTGGTTTTTGTACCGCTGACCATCACTTGCGTTGGATTTTGAGACAAGATAAACAACACATCCGTTTTTTTAAGTTGAATGGCAGCTAATTGTTTCTGAGTTTTAGTCCACTCTAGATTTAAATTTTGAATTAATTCTTTTGCACCTTGGGCTTTATCGATCAATCCACCAATTTTGTTAATACGGTCGAGGACACCATCAAACCGGAGATTTGATTGCAATACGGTAAGCGGAATTCCAGCATTAGCGATTTGCCTTAAAACTACAGGAGGACCAGCATCTTCAATGGCAATCACTTGCGTGGGCTTTAATGCCAGAATACCCTCCGAGGAAAGACTTCTGGCATAACCAACATTTGGTAACTTTTTAACGGCATCAGGATATTGAGAAGTAGTATCTACACCCACTAACGCTTTACTGGAATCCAATAAATAGATCATTTCAGTCAAAGCACCGCCAATACTTACCAGGCGAAAAGCTTCTGATGACTTGCTAGACTTTTCTTGCGCAAGGGACTTTTCACTAAGCATTAAAAAGCTACCCATTGATACTGATTGCATTAATAAAAGACGGCGAATTGGATTCATCTTATGCGCCTTCTGTTGCAAGCTTTTCAACCAAGCCTTGAACAAGGGATCGCCATGAATCTAACTCTGGATTACTCGGCTTTCTCTCGCCAAAGAACATAGCAATAGCCTCCCCTTCCTTATTAAACAACTCCACAGAAGTGACGATGCCATCTATAGTTGGCTTTCGAACTACCCACACCTTGGTGACATGATCTTCCCGTAAATGCAAATTAAATCTTGAATCCAAGATATTGAGCCAAACCCCCATATGCACGAAATTTTTAACGGGTCCACTATGAATTTGAATCATCCCTGGGTTACCTACAAACACCATAATGGAAGTTTCAGTTTTTGCTGCTAAATCCAATAAATCCTTTACGCAACTCACAGAGACTTCCTGGGCGAACTCTTCTTGCGCAAGACGTAAACCTTGGATTCTGCTGACATTAAATTTTCTGAGCAACCCATAGAACTCATGGGTATCTTTCATATCACGCCATGCCTGATGAAATCCCTTTACATTAATTTCTCGGTCGGGAATTTCAACGGCAGGCTCATCTAAACCCAGTACTTGAATGCCGGGCGTCTGATCACTGCTTTTAAATTTAGCAACCAGTGCATCAAACATTTCAATAACGCTTTGTGGCTTTAAATGAATTTTATGAACAGCTACACCAGTTTTATCAAAAAACTGTAAGCTGCGATGCAGGCCATCACTGGTCATTTCATGCACCGCAAAACCATGAACCCATGTCTCGTAAAAAATTCGCAAGTCAATTTCACCTACCAAAAGACCGATAGGACCCTGCTTGGAAGCATGCTTATAGACTCCGATCTTTTCATGGACGCATGATTCATTACGCGTCAAGGCCATGACCTCCCCAAGAAACTCTACAGCGCTAATTATTTCGGACCATTCTGGAAGTAATCGAATAGCTTGTAACTCACCAATCTCAGATGGAGATAACTCAATATCCGTATGAGCGCCTATTAGCTCGCCTTCCGATATATTGAGCTTCCGAGCGATATCACGATGACGTATTTTTTCCTCTTTGCGCATAGTGACAAAGTATTGGCGAATTGTATTAATAGATTTCATCGTATCCGCCCTTAGAAATCGTAACGTGCAGAGAGCTGGACATTACGAGGTGCAGATGTCGCAGACTGTTGAGCTGCTGAAGCGTTATAGGTTCTGGTATTTTCAGTAGTCACAGACCCCTGAACGCCCGACCAATTCCAATAGGTGGTATTAAATACATTGTTTAGATTGAAGTTAAAGGTCAACTGTTTTGTTGGCTTCCAATATCCCGTGAGATTGAGTATGGTTGATGCGGGACTAAGGAACTGATTTTGGGTCCCACCGCTACTGCTATTAAAATTCACTGT
>CAIYZI010000425.1 GCA_903930665.1 uncultured beta proteobacterium | reverse complement strand
TTTCTCTGGATTCTCAACCTTGTATACAAAAAACTCAAAAAGCAGGATGGGATCGGGATGGGTGACGCCAAACTCTTAGCTGGACTTGGGGCCTGGCTTGGGTGGGCCACTCTGCCCAGCACTTTGTTTATTGCTTCAGTTTCTGGACTTATCGGTGGGCTAATATGGCTTAAATGGAATAATCAACATCATCGCCAAGCCTTTCCTTTTGGCCCTTTTCTTGCCATTGCTGGCATCATTCAATTGCTATGTCCTCAACTACTCCCCACTCTTTTACTGAGCAATCTGACTTAAGCACCTTAAAAGGGAAAATACTTTTAATTGGCTTAACCGGGGGCATTGGCTCTGGAAAAACAGCGGTTAGCGACCTCCTAACTCAGTTAGGCGCAGGAGTAATTGATACGGATTTAATAGCCCACCAAATTACTGGTCCTAGCGGAAGTGCAATTCCCCTAATTCAGAAGGCATTTGGATCAGACTATATTGATACCTCAGGCGCACTAAATAGAGCAAAGATGCGAACACTTGTATTTGAAAACCCCAAATTTAGAGGGCTTTTGGAGCAAATTACTCATCCACTCATTCGGCAAAAAGCGACTCAACAAGCCCTGGAGTTAGCCAAAAATGGTGTTCCTTACCTCGTTTTTGTAGTGCCTTTACTCATTGAGTCGGGGACTTGGCAGCACCTCATTGATTACCTAGTTGTAGTTGATTGCCCTTTAGAAACCCAAATTGAGCGTGTGATGCACCGCAACAACCTCTCTAGAGCCGAGGTCGAGAAGATACTTAAGGCTCAAGCCAGCAGACTCGACCGCAACTCCCAAGCCAATATTGTTATAGAAAATACGGGCGACTTGGATAGTCTGAAGGACCAAGTAAAAAATTTAAATGAAAAATTTTTGCAGATTAGCGAAGATTGGCAAAGTTCGTCATAAAATGTGAGGCTGTGATCGTCTACGAATACCCATTCAATGAATTAGTCCGAGGCATGCTTCGGTTGGAGTACTTGTTCGCCCGTTTTAATCACTTTTTGAGATCCGATGATCCAGAACTTCATCACAATGCCATCACTGTATTGTTTGATTTAGGTGACATTGGCTCAAGAGGCGACATCAAATCTCTGCTTCTTAAAGAATTTGAGCGTCAAAAATATGCTCTCAACGGCCTAAAGTCATCGCAAAAAGTAGATCAAGAAGCGCTTTCACAAACACTGTCTCAAATTGATATGGCTTCCACCAATATCAATCAGTCCATGGGCAAGCCCAATTCAGGAATTACCGAAAGCGAATGGCTTAATGCTATTCGCACCAGA
This sequence comes from uncultured beta proteobacterium, assembly GCA_903930665.1. Lineage (GTDB taxonomy): Bacteria > Pseudomonadota > Gammaproteobacteria > Burkholderiales > Burkholderiaceae > Polynucleobacter. The sequence goes on along the minus strand of CAIYZI010000425.1, from coordinate 973 downwards.
CTTAATATTCCTGGCGGCACGAGCTCAATTGACTTACCAAGTTACCATGCATGGAAAAATAGCCCTACACATGAACGCAGGGAGCTATTGGAGGCTTATGTTGCCCCACTACTGCCTTGGCATGAGGCATGTCAAATATTTTTACGTCTATTACGTCAATCAGGCGAAGCTAAGGATGTGGTTGCACACCAGGGCGCATTTCAGCAAGCTCCTTCCGGGAAGGTCTATCAACTAATGCGTATAGCAGTTGAAGACGACACACTCTTCTCCGAGATCAGCGCAAATAAATATTTATTATCTATCCGATTCATGCAATCAGATCGCGATAAAAAGCCTCAACCAGTCAATGCCGATGTTCCCTTTAGATTGACTCTTTGCCAGTTCTAAAGCAGGTACTCCTTGAGTTTCTCAAGCATTGGCCAAGCCGCAGGCAATAAAGGCCCTACAGTAGGAGCGCTTTCAAAGATACTCTGCCAAGATAATTCCTGACCCTCACAGCCCTTAGGGGTTCCCTTCCAATTTCGAATAATGCTGACATGAAGGCGGACATAGGCGTGTGGATAATCATGCTCAAGCAATGTCAGGTCCTGGCTTGATTCAATGTCAATTCCAAGCTCTTCCTGTAATTCACGTTTAAGAGCCTCAAATACTGTTTCACCCTTTTCTATCTTGCCGCCTGGAACCTCCCAATAGCCAGCATAGGGCTTGCCTTTAGGTCTTTGCCCAAGCAGATAGCGACCCTCTCTATCCAAGAGTATTCCAGCGGCTACCTCCGTGACGGGACGCTCGATATTACTCAAGTGCGCAAGCCTGCCCAATGTTTAGAAAACTGCCAAGCAACCCGACCTGAACGCGAACCTCTCTCCAAAGCCCAGACCAATGCTTCTGCTCTTGCTTCTTCTATCTGAGTATTACTCAAGCCAAAGTGCTGCAACCAATGGGCAACAATAATCAAATACTCATCTTGTTTTGG
>CAIYZI010000424.1 GCA_903930665.1 uncultured beta proteobacterium | reverse complement strand
CGCAAAATCGACGCAATTGGCTGAAATAACGCCATTTAGCATCGACGTCTTTAGCCTTCCTAGACTTCTAAAATCATTTGTTATTAATTCCACATGATCGGGCCTTAAACCGGTTCTTCCCAAGGTCTTTCCAATATCTGGGTCTGAAGTAACGATAGAAACGCTCTTACGATAGTGCCTCAATAAAATAGTGGTTGCGAAAGCAAAGCCATCGTGGACACTAACAAATAAAGTCGGATTTGTTGGGTTCAACTCCAAATCAAGACTCTCATCGCGATCAAAGATGATTTTGGGAATGTAATTAATCCCCGCCCCCCTTATAGTCATCACAGCAAAAAGATGCAATTTTTCGTTTAAATTTAGTCGATAGGCCCTAAAGAGAGGGTATTCAATTTGATTGAATGCGCACATAAAATCGGGGTCAAATTTTAGTCTATGCCATACCTTTGAAAACAATTGAGCAGGGGTCGTTACATCACCTTTAGCAAGACATTCTTTTATAAATGAGACGGTGATTTGTATGCAAAAAGCTTGGTAATTTTCTATCAATGCGGCCATGTGATGAACTAGAGTAAAAATCTGAAGTATAGGGAAATAAATACTGAAATTTATGTATTTAACTTTTATCGATTATCGCCCAAAAGCAATCCGCTCCATGGCCACATGAAGGAGCTTATCGGCACAATCACGGTGATCGAGTGGATATAGGCCGTATTTTAAATATTTAACTTAATGAGTTTAATAGATGACCGCTTGCTTGCGTAAGCAGCCTTAAATAACTTGGGAGCAAATCTGAGAGTAACTATACCTCAAAACCTATGCGAAAGAAGGCCCTCTTTAAAAGAGCAATGCACGAGCATTAAACACAATCACGGGAATCTGAGCTGCCTATTGATCACAAAAAAGCGCTAAATCGTAGCCATACACGGTGCAATGAATAAAATAGAGTATTAAATGCAGGGTGCGAGCTAAAAATCATTAATAGACTGTCTTTCCTTAAAATTTATGAGAGGCACATATTGCCTAAAATGTTGATTTTAAATAGAAAAATGCTATATTAGCGAGACGCATATAGAATGGATAATGTCAATGAGTGCTATTAGAGTGTTGGTGACCAATCAAAAAGGGGGTGTTGGCAAAAGCACTATTGCGGCAAATTTAGCAGCTTATTTAGCCATTCAAAATAATACGCAAGTTCATTTAATTGACTTTGATAAACAATCATCTTCTTCGCAATGGGTGACGAAGGCTCCAGATATCGGTTTAAAGGTTTTTCCAGCCAACTTATCCTATGAAGACCGCGGCTCATTGGTTTTAGCTGAGGCTAAACGATACTTATATAAATTTTCAACAGACTGTGAAATTAGCATCTCAGATTTAACCTGGACTTATGCTATCCCTTCAGAATTTATGCTTGAGTTTGATTTTTTATTGATTCCTAGCGCCACTTCTAAATTTGAAATGGCGAGCTCAGAAATTTTTATTTTGAAATATATTGAAAACTACTTGAGTCAGATCAAAAGTATGGGTCAAAAGATTTTGGCAGTCCCTAGCCGTGTCGATCAAAGTTTTCAACCGGAACAAGCCTTTTTAAATATTCTCAATATTGAGCATTGCTCTTTAACTCCACCGATTTATCTTGTGCCAACGATAGATAACCTTGTCTACGAAGATTTTTTATGCGTCTCATCTAGCGCTGATGTAGCAAAAAATTTTTCAATATTTGGTGAACATATTGCCAAATTGATTACAGAGAAAATGATAGCAAAGAAAAACGGCAGCCCAACTCATCATGCGATTAAGCGATCCTCTAATTTCAGCGTGTTAGATAAATACCGAATAGAGAGAGAAAATGAAGGGGGTAATAATGCAAGCCCAATGTCAGGCTGGATTCCAAACTTTTTGCTGAAGAAATAGCTTGTCCTTAAAGGACGCACCTAGCCTCCCATTTTCCAGCAATGCCTAATTTTCAGAAATAACCCAGATTGAAGAAAATGCAAGTAGAACAAAGGGCCTATGGCAAATGGTAACAGTCTCTTGGGCAAGGCGCTTTTATAATCTATGCGCCCATTTCTAGAAAACACTTCACCGTGCAAAAAGGGATGTTTAATATAGACCCACACCAATAGAACCAATATAGGATAGGAACGATCAGTGGCTTTGCTAGATGATGATGCTAAAAAACACAATTCCTACAGCCCTGATCGCCTTATCCACAGACAAGTAGATAAAGCAAAAATATACAGGGATACTCAACCACTGTGGTGGTCTAAGGAATTAGGTCGCTGGTTATGTTGCGATACGGCACTAATTAAAGAAGTCCTATGTAATGACAATTTTAAAGTTATTGATTACCTGCAAGGCCACAATATCCTTACAAGTAATCTAAAAATAGACTTGGATCATATTGCCAATCTATATGCCAATCTGCCCATGTGCCATGATGGCGAACACCATAAAAAACTTCGGAGAATCTACGCCAAAAAAATTGCAGCACAATTTGATAGAGCTACAGAAAAATTTGAAACCACCCTTGGCCACTTAATCGCAACTCAATTGCGACCCAATATCACCCTTGATTTAGTTGGTCAAATCATTGTACCCGCCTTAGTTTCAGCAACCTCCGTATTGAGCGATGTGGCTTGCCCTTATGAAAACAATATGACATCGATTGGGCAAATTCTAGATGAAACCATTGGGGTCTCCAGGAGAAAGGTGATTAACCAACGAGTTGACGATATATTGCACGCCATACCAAACGATAATTGTGATGAGATGCAATATATAAAAATAGGCTTAGCTATTACGGGGCTAGATTCACTAGCAGGGGCAATTTCAGAATCACTTGGATCAATCTTAGGAAAAAATCCACATTTAACTCTTGCTCAAATCGCCTGGGATCAATTCATG
>CAIYZI010000423.1 GCA_903930665.1 uncultured beta proteobacterium | reverse complement strand
ATGCTGGAGTGAAGACTCGCTAGCCATTGAATCATGGGTTAGCGAGCGCAGTTGCAATTAGCAAACCTTATTAAAAGTTCACTCCCTTCAAGCCTGGGGAAACACTGTTTGACAGCATTCCTTGCAACGCTCCTTGAAGGTATGGCGAAATTGTAATCAATTTCGCCATATTTGGCTTTACTACATCAACAAACTGCCGATTAGTTACTTATAAACCTGCTGCAGCACGCAAAATTGGGGCTTTATCGCACTGCTCCCAAGTAAATTCCGGCTCCTCGCGACCAAAGTGGCCATAAGCTGCAGTTTTACGATAAATCGGACGCAAAAGGTTCAACATCTTCACAATGCCTTTTGGACGCAAATCAAAATGCTCAGAAACCAATTGAGCAATTTTTTCATCTGAAATCTTGCCGGTACCAAAAGTACTCACCATGACGGAAGTCGGTTTTGCAACACCAATGGCATATGAGATTTGTATCAGGCACTTACTGGCCAAACCAGCGGCAACAACGTTCTTGGCTACATAACGACCTGCATATGCAGCAGAGCGATCTACCTTAGAAGGATCTTTTCCTGAGAATGCGCCGCCACCATGGGGGGCTGCGCCACCATAGGTGTCGACAATAATTTTACGCCCAGTTAAGCCACAATCTCCCTGTGGGCCACCAATAACAAAGCGCCCAGTAGGGTTTACCAAGAAATTAATCGCGCCCTTAATCAAATGCTTAGGCAATACAGGTTTGATAATTTCCTCAATAACGGCTTCACGCAATTTCTCAAGAGAGATATCTTCATCATGCTGAGTCGAGAGAACTACTGTATCGATTGAGTCTGGCTTGCCATCGACATAACGCAAGGTCACTTGCGACTTTGCATCTGGGCGAAGCCAGTTCAAGCGACCATCACGGCGCAATTGAGACTGACGCTCCACCAAGCGATGGGATAGGTGAATAGGCAAAGGCATGAGTTCAGCAGTTTCATCACAGGCATAACCAAACATCAAGCCTTGGTCACCAGCACCTTGATCCAGGCCGTCATCGTGAGCCTTATCCACACCTTGAGCAATATCAGGACTTTGCTTGTCATAGGCAACCAACACGGCACAACCTTTATGGTCAATACCGTAGTCAGTGTTGTCGTAACCAATTTCACGCAAAGTATTGCGTGCTACCTGAATGTAATCAACATTAGCGTTTGTGGTGATTTCACCAGCCAAAACTACTAAGCCGGTATTGCATAAAGTTTCTGCTGCAACACGTGCAGTAGGATCCTGGGCCAAAATGGCATCCAAAATAGAATCAGAAATTTGATCCGCGACTTTATCAGGGTGGCCTTCAGAAACGGATTCTGAGGTAAAGAAATAATCATTTGCCATTGCAAGTCCTTTAGTAAATAACACGATCTGTGGGACAACTCGACGTGCCAGAAACTACAACGGCGACGCTTTAGCAGAATTTTTGAATCGCTCTGCAAGTTGCCTTAACTCAGCGATGTAGTAATTCTATCCGAAAAGTTCAAAATTTATCAAGCAGGGGGTTAAATTGATAACCCCATTGCCGGCATTGAATATCATTAGGGGTGCGCAAATTTTTACTCAAAATGACCCTTAACGCGATAGCTGCGCTT
>CAIYZI010000422.1 GCA_903930665.1 uncultured beta proteobacterium | reverse complement strand
TAGCCTAGATTGATTGCCTTAACCACATAATTAAAACCGCTTAAGCATAAAAAAGGCTGCCCAGTAAATAGGGAGTGAAAGGCACTATTAATTCCACTAATAGTGCAGATCGGTAAAAAGGTGTATTCCTGCCCAAATCGTCCAAAAGTCAACTGACGCTGTGTAAAACGTTGTTCAATCATTGAAAAATTTAAGCCCACCGCTTTTCTAACCCCTTCGGTGCCACTGGTTAATACCAGTCTGATGATGTCATTTTTCGACTCATAATCCAAGGGAAGAAAATTGGCCCGCACTTCTGATTCCTGGGATAGCCATTCTAAATCAAAGTGAATACGAGGCACTGAAGAGGGTCCTAATCGAGCCTTATCACTTATCTCCCAATCAAATCCGATTGAGGTATTGAGAGGGGAGTACCCATGATTGGAGCAGGTAATGCAGGCCTCGTGCCATAAAGCCAAAGTAACGAGCCAATCGAGCTGCCGATCAAGAAATGAAGTAATAACAACTTGCCCTGACCCAACCCCAGCACCGCGTAATTGGGTGGCAATACGTCGCACCTGCGCAACTAAACTGACATAGGTCAGACTCCCTTTATCGGATATTATCGCAATCGAATTAGGGGCAGTTTTTACTCTAAATTTTAGAATCTCGACAATCGGATTTAACATATTCTTTTATTATCGTGGCAACCAATAAGCTCAGTGAAAAATTTAAACTCAACCAAGTTCAAACAAGCACCTGAAAATGGATAAGATTTTGTTATCACCGAGTCAATACCAAAAAATTTCATCCAAATACCTTGATGATGGAAAACAACAAGATCAGTGGCGCCTTGGAGATATTGCGATCGACCATGAGGGCGCCCAAACCATTGCTCGTATGATTACGCACTACGGATCAAGCGCTACTACAAATTCATTTCATCTTTCCTCAATCACCGCCATTGAAATGACTTCACAGTTATTCATTATCGCCCTACATTACATGCTCGGCTTAAAAGAGAAGCAACAAGAAGTTTGGCAGATTAAATGTGTTTCGAACAATGTAAGGCCCATAACCAACCCCAACTCAATTGCTATCGCCATGAAGCTCCAATATCTAAAGCGGCGCAATAACCGCGTCTACTGCCGTCAAAATTTCATCATTAGCGATTTAAATGGCGGCCTAGGAGAGATAGAGCTTACCGGGGCAATGGACCTAAATTAGCTCCTTCAGTTCCATTTGGCATTCTTATGAACGAAGGCAATTAACTCTTAACCCAAAGACCCCTTACTGACAAAAACAAAAAATTAAATTTTTAGCATGAATGTAGGCATTTGCATCATTGCAATTAACTCTTTTTTTACCGCAAACTCATTCGTATAGTTTTAGAGTAAATTCGACCGTACAAAATATGCAAGTCAGAAAAGCCCTATACACAACTAACTTGTTTATTCCTTTCTAAAATGGTCGGTTTGAAGGGACGTATCTATTTTGAAATATTTTTTCAATGCCGGAAAGTTAAAATTAGCCATGACTCAAAATTTCAACAATTCGATTAAAAAGTTTAAGTTTTTAGCCTTTGCAGCTTCATGAAAAATGTCTTTATCATTTTTCAATACGCTAACGGCCTGGGGCATCTATCAAGGTGCTCTGCATTGGCTGTTGCACTAAGCGCCTTTTATAAGGTAACCCTAATTTCGGGTGGTAGGGCTATTGAAGGCTACCGCCCCCCTAAGAATGTAAGCTTTATTCAATTGCCTGCGATTTCTTGGGGGAAAGACTCAATGAGCATTCCGACCGATAAAAACCTTTCAATAGAAGAGGTCAAGGCGCTGAGAAGTTTAGTGCTACATGAACATTACCAACGGGTAAAGCCTGAAATTATTATTACGGAGTACTATCCATTTGCCCCAGGAAGATTTGGCGAACTTTTTAAGAATTTTTTTCAAACTATCACCGCATCAAAAAAGCCGATAATGATTTGTTCAATCAGAGCGTTTCCTAATTTTCCATTTTTTGATTCTTTAGCTTCCCCGGAAACCGTTAATCAAGAATTGACAAATTATTACGATTTTGTCTTGCACCATGCTGATCCCGCCTTAGTGCCTATAAATTCCCTAAGCCCAAATATTAAATTATGTTTAGCTAATATTCCCATTTATCAGACTGGATTTGTCAGGCAACTCTTTAACTTATCAAAGTCTATAGAGCCTTCAAATAAATTGCTTTTGACTATTGGTGGTGGGGGAGGTTCACAAGGTCCAGACCTAATAAAGCTTGGAATAAAAGCTGTCAGCCGACTACGTTCAGAGGGCTGCCCACTTAGTATGGATATTGTTTGCGGTCCCCTAATGAAAGAATCTGATCGCCAATGCATTCGGGCAATGGGCAATGAAAATATCGTTATCCACGAGCAACTAGCCTCATTGGATGGCTTGATGGCTGATGCTAGTGCGATTATTTGCATGGGGGGATATAACACCCTGATAGAAGCCCTTAGCTTGAATAAACCCATCCTCGCATTTCCCGGGTCTCATGGCACCGATCAGGAGGTACAAATTATGGCATTTAAGGACCAAGGTTTATTACTATCTGGAAGTTTAGATCAAAGCGTGGATGAAGTTGCCAGCCTTATTAGGCAGACCCTCACATTCAAACCAGCAAAGTCAATTCAGACTAATGGCGCCGAGCGGTCTGTAAAAATCATTCAAAAATATATTTTGAATGCTTAAAACAAGCCTACGATTGATGGCATGATCAAACAAGAAGCCTGCATCATGGGATGGACTTCATCGATGCAACAACGCCCATTAATTGAATTTTTGTACTTAAGCTCTCTTTGCATTAGGAATGACTAGAGAAAGTAAAATATTCCCAATTTAGTCAATCTTTACTTTTTTACAATAATTCACGGTCATTAGCTGCTAGATTTTCTGACTAACGTCACTCCGGACCCATAATCAAAATCTATGCATTGAAGATCTGATCGCTTTTTTAATTTACGCATATATGAGTAGACCGAATGGTTATAAGGCTTATCTACACCGTAGATCCTTGAAGTCATTTTTCGGATGCTGTCGTGGAAAAAGATAGAAGCATCTGAGGTCAAGAGACTTTCAAATGCTTCATGATCAAATTGAGCTTGCTTGGCACTGTGGTATCCATCTACAAAAAGAAGTCCTACTTTTTTTATCTTTTTATATGCGGGCATTGAAACAAATTCTTGGGTGGTGGCTAAATGATGATGAATGTTATCCAACCCAAAACTACCAAACCATTTGGCATTCTTAGCAGGATTAGTCCAAAATTCATCGGCTAGAGATGGGTCAATAAAGTGAAGTTTGCCACCACTGGCATTATCCTTTAAGCCCTTGGCTAAAACGATTGGAACAAAACCACGCCAAGAACCAATACATACTATCGT
>CAIYZI010000421.1 GCA_903930665.1 uncultured beta proteobacterium | reverse complement strand
TGAAAACTCTAAAAAGCAACAAGCTTGATGTAAATAGCTATATATTTTTTATAGCGCTAAAAAAGGATTGAGTCATGAAATGGCTAACAGCAAGTAATCTTGAGTCTTGGGCACGTAGCCTTCAGGCAAAAAATGTATTCCCAGAAATGATTGGCGATCTTATTCGTGCTTCATCATCGAATGTTTCTAATTTTCGCTTTCCAAGTGGAAATAAGGGTCAGGTGCGTGGATTTGATGGAGCTCTTGAATCCGATGGCGTAGCACCTTTTATCCCCGATGGGCTATCTATTTGGGAGTTTGGGCTTTCAGCCGAGGATCTTAAAAAAGTAAATTCTGACTTTGAGAAAAGGACAAGGGAAACTGATACAGCGATACGCGCTGAAACAACATTTGTATTCGTAAGCCCTTGGGTTTGGGATCATCCAAGAAAAAAATTGCCTACATGGTTAAAGGAAAAAAGAGATTCCAATAGTTGGAAGAGTGTTGAATATATTGATGGGAGCATGCTGGAAGATTGGCTTGATCAGCATCCCGCCGTTGCAGCTCACTATGCCAGAAATGTCTTGGAGTTAATGCCCGCTTTTGGCGCCTACAGCACAGAAGAATTTTGGCTGAATTATTCAAGTCGTTTTAAGGTGCCGCTTGTTGAAGAAGTGCTCCTTGCAGGGAGGTCAGCCCAAGCAGAAAATTTATTGCAAAGATTGCTAGAGGGCGGCGACAGAATAGCATTCTCAGCAGACTCACAAGACGAGGTAGTCGCATTTGCGATTGCGGCAATCAGAAAAGCTCCCCCCAATATTAGATATCTGCTTGAGGCACGAACAATAGTTGTTGAAACAGAAGACGCAGCAAGGCAGCTAGCAAACCGCCCTGGACTTATATTTTTAACGCGAAATCAAGCCCAGAGTTTGGCTGGTCGACTTGCTCAGGTGGGTCCAACCGTCGTGAGTGCGGGCGCCAATGACTCAAAGGCATCACATGAGGCGCTTGCGCGGCCATCCAATACAGACCTAGGTAAGGCTTTTGAAATCATGGGCTATCCTGCTCATGATGGCTATCAACTTGCTCGAAAATGCGGGAGAAGTCTTGCCGTGCTTGCAAGGCTAATACCTAGCGCAACAGCATCGGAGCCGGAATGGGTGAAGTATGGAGATAGACTTGTACCAGCTTTGTTAGCGGGTGCGTGGAACGTTTCATCTGTTGAAGATCAAAAAGTTTTGCAATTAATTGCAGGCACAGAGAGTTACGAGGCAGTTGAGGCGCCATTGCGCCCATTAAAAAAATTAGCAGACCCTCCAATTGATCATGTAGATGATGTATGGGCAATGCGAGCTCCAGTTGATGCTTTTGTGCATTTAGCTCATCTCTTGGGGGCAGAGCATCTTAAAAGATTTTCGGATGCGGCTATAAAAATCTTTTCGGAATTACCGCCAAAACCCAAGCCGGAAGATATATATCAGCCAACCGGAAATCGCTCGGTTGCTCACAGTATCTGGCTAAAAGAAGGCATGATGAATACGATGCTTCATATGGCCGTACTTCATGAAGAGGCTGGTTTTATTGTTCCAGGAGGCACTGCTCAAGACTATGTAAATAAAATCGTCAGAAGTCTACCGGGGTTATATGATGACCATCGTTTAATTTCTAGCCTTAATGATCAACTTTCGTTGTTAGCTGAGGCGGCCCCAATCCCTTTTCTTGAAGCCCTTGAGCATTTGCTTGAGGGCGACGCCAATCGCATTAAGCCCATATTTGAAGAAAGCAAAGTATTTTTGTCATCCCATAGCTCCCATACGGGGGTATTGTGGGCTTTAGAAACCCTGGCTTGGGAGCCGGAGTATCTGTTACGTGCCTCAATTTGTTTGGCAAAATTAGCTGAGATTGATCCGGGTGGCTCCACAATAAATCGCCCAATAAATAGCCTAAGAGAAATATTTCTTGCGTGGGCGCCGAGCACACGCGCCAATTTAAAGCAGAGGCTCGGA
>CAIYZI010000420.1 GCA_903930665.1 uncultured beta proteobacterium | reverse complement strand
TGGGAGGCCCAGCGACCATGGTCTGCCCGTGGCACGGGCTCCGGACGGTGCTTCAGATCACCGCTGAATGAACCGTGCATTTTAAGGAACGCGGATTTAACGGTTCGATAATAATGGATATAATCCTCAACCCGGAATTGGAGTTTTTCATGAGTGCCAAGAATGATCCCGAAAACGTCAGGCAATTTCCCGCCCTGGAGCGCGGCCAGCATTTCTGAATAGCAGCAGAGTTGAATGGCATAATACGGTTTGGCAGCACGGGCCAGCTTGGAATCCCAAACTTGGTATGTGCCATCACTGGAGAGAAATAAAAAATCCGCGTATCCGCCAAACTCACCGAGTTCCAGACGGGCTTGGTAGATAATGGATGCCTTGGACTCGATGGCCTTAAGCGTGGAAGTCCTAGCTTCGGAATCACGGTCTTTTGATATGGCTGCCAAACCTGGATGTTCTGATTTTAATTTGTCGAGAACCACCGCTTCGTGTTTATCGCCAGCCTTGGCAATGAGCTTCTGATCTTCAGTTTCATCATCAGGCCTGATCCTGTCTGGAAATTCAAGATGGTAGTGGTCCATCCAAGATGCGAAAGGTGACGCCAAATAACGAACAAGGTCTGTTGGAGAAAACAGAATCTGTCCCGACATGTTTGATTTTTTCATATCAATCGCATTCCCGGTTTGATCCGCATGTGCCCGCCCGATGGTTTTTGGATGAGTGCTTGGACATTAACACAACTTGTCTTCAGAACACAAGAATGGCAGTGTGTCATGTCCATCGCTCAAACACAACCGGATGCCCACCGGACGATTGGAAGCCGTTTAATTACAACCAAGGCCTTTTTAAAATATGCAATACGTCGCTCGCGCACGTCACGATCTGCCTCCAGGGAGGACAACCGCAAATGCGTTTCGCTGCAATGCCGGTTGAAACTGGATTGCAACCCCTTTACATCGGCGCGCAATTGTCCCCAAGAGCAGCCAAGTTGAAAAACGACAGCAAGTAAAATGAGGACAATGGCGGCTATGATCCAATGATGGCGCTTCATGTTAAGCCTTGCGCCACTTGTCGCGGCCACCTACAGATGTATCGCGGACTCGTTCGACGTGCGGTGCGACGCCGGGGTTGAGTTCACGAGCACGCTCAATCGCTTTGGCTTGGGTCGGTTCGACGGCGCTTGCGCGTTCTGCTCCGGGGCGCCTGACTGCATAATTTCCCTCGGGGCGTTGCTCTACAAAAATTCGTTTGTCTGCCATAAAATATCGGATATCGGGTTGCTGGTTAGTTTGTGCGAACAATCAACCGCCACTGGATCGGCGAATAATTGCTGTGCTGATGGTGGTTTTGGGGTGGCATGGATTTCCAGGCCTCCGAAATGATCTCGCGTCCGCACCCTTCGCACCGGAAAATGCCGGAGTGCGGTGTCGCGTCACCCGGCTTGTGCAAGGTGTCGAAAGCCGAGTCGTTCGATTGATTTAGATACTGTCCGTTTTTGTACTGTGCCATATGCGTCGCTGCAAGTGTTGGAGAGGGTTTCCAATCCCGTTCTCCGCTGTTTATTGTTCGCGTCTGGAATCCGCTGCGGTTGCACCGCCGCTGAGCGATTTCAACCAACACC
>CAIYZI010000419.1 GCA_903930665.1 uncultured beta proteobacterium | reverse complement strand
GGTTTGGTTACTCGTGATGCCCGCGAAGTGGAGCGTAAAAAGGTTGGTCTGCACGGCGCGCGTCGTCGTAAGCAGTTCAGCAAGCGCTAATTTCTTTCAGTCGCTTAGTTTTAATGAAAGGGTCGCGCAAGCGGCCCTTTTTGTTTTTACAATCTAGGTATTCTGAAGTTGGGTTTGATAGACAAGTATTTTGGAGGCAGTTATGATTAAGGTTGGCATTGTTGGTGGAACAGGTTACACCGGTGTGGAGTTATTGCGTTTGTTGGCTCAACATCCCGAGGTAAAGATTCAGGCCATCACTTCACGTACAGAGGCTGGTATGCCGGTATCTGAAATGTTTCCTTCGCTACGTGGCCGCATTGATCTGAAATTCACCACTCCTGATGATGCGAAATTAAACGAGTGCGATGTTGTGTTTTTTGCTACGCCTCATGGGGTGGCAATGGCGCAAGCAAAAGAATTGCTTGCTGCTGGCGTAAAGATTTTAGATTTGGCTGCAGACTTCCGTCTGAAAGATATTGCAGAATTTACCAAATGGTATGGCATGGATCATAGTTGCCCAGAGATCTTGGCGGAAGCAGTTTATGGTTTGCCGGAAATTAATCGGGAGGCTATTGCCCAGGCGCGCGTTGTAGGTTTGGCGGGATGCTACCCAACCTCTGTTCAGTTGGGCTTGGCACCTTTACTTTCTCATAAATCGACTGGTGGAAAGCACTTGATTGATGGTACGCACATCATCTCGGATTCGAAATCAGGTACCTCTGGCGCTGGGCGCAAGGCAGAAATTGGCACCTTGCTTTCTGAATCTAGTGATAATTTCAAAGCTTATGGCGTAAAAGGGCATCGTCATCTACCAGAAATTGTTCAGGGCTTAAAAGCGATTGCCGGCCACGATCAAATCGGGCTGACCTTTGTCCCTCATCTCACCCCAATGATTCGGGGAATACATTCCACCTTGTATGTGCGTTTAACAGATGCGGGCATGAATGTGGACTTCCAGAAGCTCTATGAAGATTTTTACAAAAATGAGCCTTTTGTCGATGTGATGCCATTAGGTAGCCATCCTGAGACACGGTCTGTGCGAGGTAGCAATGGCATTCGTATTGCCATTCATCGCCCTGGAAATGGGGATACTTTGGTCATTTTGGTAGTTGAGGATAACTTGGTTAAGGGCGCATCTGGACAGGGCGTGCAGTGTATGAATCTGATGTTTGGCTTGCCAGAGACGACAGGGCTTACCCAAATCGCAGTTTCCCCTTAATAGCCGGTGAAATGAAGGGTTAAAAGCCCCCTTCAGCAAATTGGGTATTTAAAGCCTAAAATGAACCATTGCCTTTTGATTTAGGAGTAAATGATGACTGAATTAGCCACACAACCCGTACAAGATTTAGCAGAGCCACCAACTCCATTGGTGTTCACGGATAGCGCTGCCGCTAAGGTTGCTGATTTGATTGCTGAAGAAGGTAACCCAGAATTAAAGTTGCGCGTTTTTGTTCAGGGTGGCGGATGCTCAGGTTTTCAATATGGCTTCACATTTGATGATGCGGTCAATGAAGACGATACGCTGTTTGAAAAGAATGGTGTCACGCTATTGGTTGACTCAATGAGTTTCCAATATTTAGTGGGTGCTGAGATCGACTACAAAGAAGATATCAACGGTTCACAGTTCGTGATTAAGAATCCAAATGCAACGACGACTTGTGGTTGCGGATCTTCTTTCTCCGCTTAAGCTGGGTAGCAAGCACCTAAAATTCTAGGACCCTTCGCACCCGTAACGGCTGGTAGATTTGCCGGCCGTTTTTCTTTGTGAGCCCAGGCGAGCCATGCAAATGCCAGACCCTCTACTAACTGTGGATCAATACCATGAGCATCGCTGGTGGTTACTGAAAGCGAAGGCTGAAAAAAATCTGCAGCTTTAGTTTCTAGCAAATCCATTAGTGCGCCATTTTGCGCCCCCCCTCCACAAACAATCAATTGTCTTGTGATAGGGGCATGCAGGGCTAGTGCTTGCAATGCAGAACATGCCGTTAGATGCAAAAGTGTGGCTTGAACATCTTCTGGCTCGACATTGTCTTTCCCTAGATATTTTCGCAGCCAATCCAAGTGGAAGTCATCTCGTCCTGTGCTCTTTGGTGGCAATTTAGCAAAGAAGGGGTCGGATAGCATTCGGGCTAATAGGTCATTGTTCACTTGGCCTTGGGAGGCCCACACCCCATCTTTATCAAAATAGTGACCTTGCTCTTTGGCTATCCATGCATCCATCAGCATATTGCCTGGACCACAATCAAACCCGCGGACTTCGCCAGTCGTTGGTAATAAGGTGAGGTTGGCTATACCCCCAATATTTAAAGTGGCACGATCTTCATTTTTCGATCCAAATTGCTGAATATGAAAAGCGGGAACTAGGGGTGCGCCATGACCACCTGCTGCCATATCTCGACTTCTAAAGTCGGCGATGACATCAACCCCTGTTAGCTCTACTAAAAGGGCGGCATTGAGTGTCTGATGGGTGTAGGTAAGGTTATTGGGTAGATCTGCCTGGTGACGAATGGTTTGACCATGGGCGCCAATCGCATTGATGTCTTCGGGTTTAAGTTCGGCTTTAAGTAGTAATTGATTTACTGATTGGGCATAGGCGATCGCTAAAGCATTTGCTGCCTGATTTTCGCGGTGGATCTCGTTTGGTCCGGGGCTTTGGAGATCAGAGAGGGCCTGACGTAAATCAGGGGTAAAAGGAGTGCTAACAGCCTCAAGAACGCTGGATATTCCCTCTGAATCGATTTGGGCAAGTACAGCATCAATCCCATCTAGGCTGGTGCCGGACATGAGGCCAATGTAGAGGGAATGCGGTTTGTTCATGCGGTATCTAGGCTTTGCTCTCAGGAATGCGACAATTATGCTTTAGCAATCTAAACACTAATTTAACCGACTCAGTTAACGTAATCAGAATGACGGCTAATCCAGCACAAAAATATCCATTAACTCCCGAAGTTTTTGCAGCCCTTGAAGTGACAAAACGTGGCTGTGACGAGCTATTGGTTGAAGCTGACTGGGTTCAGAAATTAGCTCGCAGCCAGGCTACTGGCGAACCCTTACGCATTAAGTTGGGCTTAGATCCTACTGCGCCAGATATTCATTTGGGGCACACTGTTGTTTTAAATAAATTGCGTCAATTGCAAGATTTGGGCCACACAGTCATTTTTTTGATTGGCGACTTTACGAGCATGATTGGTGATCCCTCTGGACGCAATGCCACTCGACCTCCTTTAACCGCTGAGGCAATCGCGGTGAATGCCCAAACTTATTATCGCCAAGCAAGCATGGTGCTTGATCCGGCTAAAACTGAAGTGCGCTATAACAGTGAGTGGTGTGATCCACTGGGCGCACGGGGCATGATTCAGTTGGCCGCTAAATATACCGTTGCGCAAATGTTGGAACGTGATGATTTTACAAAACGCTATCGCAGCGGAGTACCAATTTCTGTTCATGAGTTTTTATACCCTTTGATGCAAGGCTATGACTCTGTCGCTTTAAAGAGTGACTTGGAGCTTGGCGGTACCGATCAAAAATTTAATCTTTTAGTTGGGCGCGAACTTCAACGCG
>CAIYZI010000418.1 GCA_903930665.1 uncultured beta proteobacterium | reverse complement strand
GATACCGTTACAGTCGGCCAAACACTTTGCATCATTGAAGCGATGAAGCTTCTTAATGAAATCGAAGCTGAAAAAGCTGGTGTCATTAAACAAATTTTGTGTGAAAACGGTCAAGGCGTTGAATTTGATCAGCCTCTTTTCATCATTGCTTAATTTCTTAAGCCTCTATCCACATTTACCGAACTGAGGGACAACATGTTCGATAAGATTCTGATTGCCAATCGGGGGGAAATTGCTCTCCGCATCCAACGCGCATGCCGTGAGTTGGGAATTAAAACTGTGGTGGTCTTTTCTACTGCAGACAAAGAAGCAAAATACATCAAGCTGGCAGATGAAGCGGTCTGCATTGGGCCTGCCCCATCACCACTAAGCTATCTAAATATGCCGGCAATCATTTCTGCGGCTGAAGTTACTGATGCAGAAGCAATTCACCCGGGCTATGGCTTTCTCTCTGAGAATGCCGATTTTGCTGAACGCGTAGAAAAATCTGGTTTTGCATTTATTGGCCCTAAAGCTGAGTCCATTCGCCTAATGGGCGACAAAGTTTCAGCTAAGCGCGCCATGATTAAAGCCGGCGTGCCCTGCGTACCTGGATCTGAGGGAGCATTACCTGACAATCCAAAAGAAATCATCGCCACCGCAAAAAGCGTTGGCTACCCAGTGATTATTAAAGCAGCAGGTGGTGGTGGTGGACGCGGAATGCGCGTAGTGCACACCGAAGCTGCCCTGCTCAATGCCGTCAATATGACTAAAGAAGAGGCGGGTCGTGCTTTTGGTAATCCAGAAGTCTATATGGAGAAGTTTCTTGAGAAGCCTCGCCATGTGGAAATTCAAATTCTGGCTGATACCCATGGCCACGCTATATGGCTGGGTGAGCGTGACTGCTCCATGCAACGCCGTCACCAAAAAGTCATTGAAGAAGCTCCAGCGCCTGGCATTGATCGTCGCTTAATCGCCAAAATTGGCGAGCGTTGTGCCGAAGCTTGTAGAAAAATTGGCTATCGTGGAGCGGGTACTTTTGAATTTCTCTATGAAGATGGAGAATTTTTCTTTATTGAAATGAATACCCGTGTCCAAGTTGAGCATCCAGTGACTGAAATGATTACCGGTGTAGATATTGTTCAAGAGCAAATTCGTATTGCCGCTGGTCTGAAGCTGAGCTACCGTCAAAAAGATATCGTTTTCCGTGGACACGCGATTGAATGTCGTCTCAATGCCGAGGATCCATTCAAATTCACGCCAAGTCCAGGTCGTATTGGTTCGTTTCACATGCCAGGTGGCCCTGGAATACGTGTTGATTCGCACGCCTATAGTGGTTACATGGTGCCCTCAAACTACGATTCGATGATTGGTAAGTTGATTTCTTATGGCAATACTCGCGAGCAAGCGATCCGCCGCATGCAAATTGCCCTCTCTGAAATGGTGATAGACGGCATCACTACTAATGTGCCCTTACATCGCGAACTCATGCTAGATCCAAACTTTATGGAAGGTGGCACTAGTATTCATTACTTAGAGCACCGCCTTGAAGAGCAAGCCGCAAGCCGCGGCAAAGCTTAAGGATACCGATGAAAATAAAGGTTTCGCATGTCTTATCGTGAGTTAGTGTTCACGGTTGTTGCCGAAATTGCAGAGCCTTTAGGGGATGCATTATTAGATTTAGGCGCCCTATCCGTTACGGTCGAAGATGATGCTGCCGGTGGATATGATGAAAATCCGCTTTATGGCGAACCTGGTTTATCACCAGAAGTACAGGCATGGGAGCGTTCAGCGGTAACTGCTCTTTTTAATCCCGAGATTGATGATTCTGGCACTACGAATTTCATTCCAGAATTACTTGCATCACTTCAAGAAGCGGGCTTTAACCTATCAGCTCCCCAAGAAAAAGTTGTTGAAGATCAGGATTGGGTACGTTTAACCCAAAGTCAATTCGCCCCCATTCAAATTGGTGAGCGCATTTGGGTAGTGCCATCATGGCACGATGCACCAACTGATCCAAATGCCATTTGTTTAGCGGTGGATCCAGGTTTAGCATTTGGTACAGGCAGCCACCCTACAACCCACTTATGCCTTCTTTGGCTTGAGCAGCAATCGAATCTTCAAAATCGAAGCCTTCTGGACTATGGTTGCGGCTCTGGCATCTTGGCTATTGCCGCGGCGAAACTCGGTTGTAACCCAGTTATTGGGACAGATATCGACCCACAAGCAATGATCGCTGCGCGCAGTAATGCAGAAATCAACCATACCGTCATTCGTTTTGTACTCCCAAATGAAGGTGCGCCTGAATTAGCTGCAGAAACTAAATATGACATCGTTATGGCCAATATCCTGGCTAATCCCTTGCAAGTTCTAGCACCTGCATTGGTAAATAAGATACGCCCTGGCGGAGCAATTGTTTTGTCCGGAGTTCTTGCTCGTCAAGCCCAAGAGGTGATTGCAACCTATAGTCAATGGCTCACGCTTTCAGTTTGGAAAGAGAGTGAAGGCTGGGTTTGTTTACATGGCACATTAGCCAAGCCCACTGACAAAAGCGCTTCAACATCTCTGGCTCAAAAAAAAAGTCTTAAATTAGTTACGCTGAGTATTTTTTTCCTGGTTCTAATTCTTTTTGGTGAGCATCTTTCAAGAAACTCGCTACTTCCAAAACTTGCAACTCGAGTAGACGGCAGTTCAAATATTTTTTCAGTTCACGCTTTTTCAATCTTGCAGCGACTCGACAAAAAATTATGTAATGCATTAGGATGCATAGATCGCCCTGTGAGCGATTTTTCTGCTTGGAAAATATCCGAGGCTACTCTCACACCAGAAAATGCACGAGAGGGGCTTAAAAACCCTTCCAATCAATCTGTACTGCATGTGGAAATAGCAAATCGTCTTGCTGTAGCAGTTTTAGTTCCAAATTTAGAAGTTTCTATTACGGATGCTGAAGAATCCGAGATTAAATCTTTTCAGTTCTCACCAAAAGAATGGCTTCCTGTTAATTGGCAAGAAACTCATCCTGAATTTTTACAACATGGCGCACCTTCAGGAGAATTATTTCAGTCAGAACTCGAGATTTCACTTCCACAAAATGCTGCAGGCTATCGCGTACAGATTTTTTACCCTCAACAAAACTAAATAATTCAATTTTTGATAGAAAGTAATTATGGCTAGCTTAATTTGTGGCTCTATTGCCTATGACACCATCATGAACTTTGAAGGCAAATTTGCCGATCAAATTCTTCCTGAGCAAATTCATATCCTCAATGTCGCCTTCTTGGTTCCAACTATGCGACGTGAATTTGGAGGCTGCGCAGGTAATATTGCATATAACCTCAGTCTGCTGGGTGGCGAACCCATCATCATGGCAACGGTTGGCGGAGATGCTGCACCCTACTTAAATCGTCTTGCGCAGCTACAAATCGATGCCGGCCATATTCGTCAGATTGAGCAAGCCTTTACAGCCCAAGCAATGATCACCACCGATCAAGCTAACAACCAAATAACCGCCTTTCACCCAGGCGCAATGAATGAATCCCATCTCAATCTAGTTTCAAAAGTCGTTGCAGAGAGGGTTCAAAATGCAAAAAGTGCAACAAAATTTGGAATTGTTGCCCCTGATGGTCGCCAAGGTATGTGGGAACATTGCCATCAATTAGCACAAGCTGATATTCCATTTGTTTTTGATCCAGGCCAAGGTTTGCCGATGTTTAATGGCACCGAGCTTTTGGAGTTGATTGATTTAGCCAGTTACTTGGCCGTAAATGACTATGAAGGCGAGATGCTAGCCAAAAGAACGGGCCTTAATCTTGCAAAAGTTGCTGAGCGCGTAGAAGCCTTGGTGGTAACCAAGGGTGCCGAAGGTGCGGATATTTACACAAATGGCAAATGTATTGCCATTCCTCCAGTCCCAGCAGCTAAGGTTGTCGACCCGACTGGCTGCGGAGATGCGTTTCGCGGGGGATTATTGTTTGGCCTGGAAGCAGGAATGGACTGGGAAACCACTGGTCGCCTAGCAAGCCTAATGGGCTCAATCAAAATTAACCATCAGGGCCCACAAAATCACCTAATGAGCAAAGATGAAATCGCTGCTCAATTCAAATCTGCCTTTGGATTTAGCTTCTAAGATTAAAAATCAGCATTTAGAAGCTTTGATTCTAGAGGCAGGTATATAAAAGGGATCTCAAAAGAG
>CAIYZI010000417.1 GCA_903930665.1 uncultured beta proteobacterium | reverse complement strand
TGGTGCTGGAGTAGCGGTGTTGGTGCCTTGATAGGCGCCAGCAGGGCTGTAGTAGTTAGTTTGACCGTTATCAATCTGTGAAGAACCCGTATTCTGGCCTTGAGCGTTGTAGGTGTTAGTTACACCACTGGGGATGGTCTGTTGATAACCCCTGTATTGACCGTTTGCGTCGTAAATAGCTTGGGCCAATACATTGGTAGTGACAAAAAGTAGAATTAAGATGTATCTCATCACTAAATACTACCCCTTACGGACTAAATGGCAAGTTTTACCCAATTCCTAAGCAGTTTAGATGCCGACGCTGGTAAGCGGGGTAAGCAGTTTGAGCATTTCGTTAAGTGGTTCTTAAAGAACGACCCACAGTGGTCTACACAGGTAGATGAGGTTTGGCTTTGGGATGAATGGCCAAACCGTTGGGGTCCAGACTGCGGTATTGATCTAATCTTTAAACATAAAGACGGTCAAACATGGGCAGTACAGTCCAAGTGCTATGACGCCAAGTACAACGTCACCAAGCGTGATGTAGATAAGTTTCTGTCTGAATCTAATCGTAGCTTGATCGATAAGCGTTTACTAATTGTCACAACTGATGGTTTAGATAAAAAAGCAAAACAGGTATGTGATGCTCAGGATAAGGAGGTCGTTCGTTACTCTTTGTCTCATTTTGAAGACGCAGACATTGAGTACCCCAGCAGTTTGGCTGATCTAAATAACGCCAAACCAAAACCAAAGCCAACACCCAAGGCTCACCAAAAAGAAGCTATTGAAGCTGTAAAGAAAGGTTTTGCTGATACTGATCGTGGCCAGTTAATCATGGCCTGCGGTACCGGTAAGACGTTTACGACACTTTGGATTAAGGAAGAGTTGGGAGCGCAGTCAACATTGATACTGCTGCCTTCACTTGGCCTGCTATCTCAAACACTACATGAATGGACCGCAGCAAAGAATCAAGACTTTGATGTTCTATGCGTTTGTTCTGATGACTCTGTTGGCAAAAAGGGCAGTGATGAAGCGGTTCACGATATTGCTGATCTAGCATTCCCCGTTACATCTGATCCAACAGAGATTGCTGCCTTCCTAAAACAGGATGGACCCAAGGTGGTCTTTTCAACATATCAGTCATCTAACCTGATTGCAGATGCGCAGGCAGATCCAGCTGTTCCATCATTCAATCTAGCAATTGCTGATGAAGCACACCGCTGCGCTGGTAATACTGACGGTAACTTTGCAACCATTCTGAATGGCCAGCGTATCCGTGCAGACAAGCGCTTGTTCACAACAGCCACACCCAGAACCTATTCAACGGCATTAAAGAAGGGCGCAGAGGGTAGGGGTATTAAGATCGTTGGTATGGACAACGAGGAGGTGTTCGGTAAGCATCTCTTCACACTGAACTTTGGTGAGGCCATTAAGCGTGGTTTATTAACAGACTACCGTGTTGTCATCGTGGGGGTTGATAGCCCAACCATCGCCTCATACATTGAGAACCGCGAGCTTGTAAAGACCGAATCTGGCATTGAGAATGATGCCGAGACACTAGCTGCTCAAGTTGCGCTGTTAAAGACCATGAAGGACTTTGATCTTCACCGCATGATCAGCTTTCACAGCCGAGTTAGCCGCGCTGAGGGATTTGCAAAAGACCTCAATGAGGTAGCGCAGTGGCTTGATGCAAAGCACAGGCCAAGTGGTGAGTTAAAGACTGACTTTGTCTCGGGTGACATGCCAACCTTTGCACGTCGCCAGAAGTTAGGGATGTTAAAGAACGCCAAGGATCATGAACGCGCCCTATTAACCAATGCTAGGTGTCTATCTGAGGGTGTTGATGTGCCATCTTTGGATGGGGTTGCCTTTATTGATCCACGGGCTAGCCAAGTAGACATTATTCAGGCTGTCGGTCGTGCCATTCGGTTAAGCGCCAATAAGCAGGCGGGCACCATTGTGTTGCCAGTGTTTATTGGTCATGGTGACAATCCGGAGCAGGCATTGGATGAAGGTAACTTCAAACCAATCTGGGATGTACTAAACGCGCTCAAGTCCCACGATGATGTTCTGGCTGATGAGTTAGATCAGATGCGTGTTGGCATGGGTAAGCGTGGCTTATCCAGGGTGCAGGGTGGCTTTAGCAAGATTGAGATTGACTTACCAGCCACAGTAGACAAATCCTTTAGTGACGCAATACAAACTCGGTTAGTAGAGAGTACGACAAATTCATGGGATTTTTGGTTTGGATTGCTACAACGGCATACCGAGGAAAATGGTGGGATACCATCAATTAAATTTGTTAGCCCTGATGGATTTAATTTAGGGTCTTGGATCTCTAATCAGAGATTTAAAAAGGCTTATGGGGATCCGGAAAGAAAAGCCCGACTTGAGAGTGTTCCTGGATGGTCATGGGATCCCTTGGAAGAGCAATGGAATGAAGCCTTTGAACGCCTAAAAGTTCTTGTATCCAAAAATGGAACCAGCAATTTGCCCACAAAATTTGCATGTGAAGATGGTTTCAAACTTGGGGCGTGGATTGGGACTCAAAGAAGAGTTAAATCAACATTAACTGAAAATAAAAAGTCTAAACTCGAATCATTCCCAGATTGGACATGGGATGCAAAGGCCTTGGTTTGGGAGCAGAACTATGCAGAACTTGTTCAATATGTCAGTGAATTTGGTGATCCGTATGTTCCACAAAAATACAAAACTAAAGATGGATCATCCCTTTCTTCTTGGATAGATCATCAAGTTGCAAACTATGACAATCTTGATGCAGATAAAAGAAATCGTCTTGAGAGTCTGCATGGTTGGGTTTGGTCCAATAAAACAGATGCACGTTGGAACATTGGATACGAATATCTACGCCAATACGTTACAAAAAACGGTAATGCACTTGTACCGCTGAGATACAAAACTGATGATGGTTATGCTTTAGGGTCTTGGGTTAGACTTCAGAGGGCGGATTCTGATCTATCTGAAGATAAAAAAGAAAGACTCAGATCAATACCAGGCTGGACGTGGAATGCTATAGACACAAAATGGGAAATGGGCTTTGAAAGCTTATTGAATTACATTAAACAAAACCAAAACTGTTTAGTTCCTCGTGGTTATGTCGACCCCAATGGCTTTAAGCTTGGAAGCTGGGTGGGTTACCAAAGGAAATCAAAAAATAAGCTAGATCCAGATAAGTTAAGTAGGCTAGAGTCAATCGAAAGCTGGGTGTGGAATGTAGATGGTAAGGCTTGGGATAAATTCTTTACCATATTGTTGGAATATGGTGAGTTAAACGGTTCCTATTTGGTACCTTTTAATTTTGTTGCAAAAGATGGTGCTAAGCTTGGTGCTTGGGTAGTAGAGCAAAGAAAGAAAAGAAAATCGCTATCCCGAGAAAAGGTGGTAAAACTTGAATCATTATATGGCTGGGCTTGGGATCCTTTGGAAGTGCAATGGAACGAGAGTTTCAATTATTTGCTCAAATACATTGAAGAACACAATGGTAAAAATCCTCCGGCTAGTTATGTAACTGAAGATGGATTCAAATTAGGCAGATGGGTCTCCACTCAACGCTGGAAACGCGATAAACAACCACAAAATCGAATCGATAAGTTGGAGTCAATCCCTTCGTGGGTTTGGGACGCAAAGTCCTAGGTTCTTTTAATGGACTTAACGCCCTCAACTACAGCTTGTATGGCGCCAGCATCTCCAGCACTTCTTTGTTAGCCAGTTTGTTCACACTGTAAGAATCACCATCAATCCAAGACGCAGTATCTAAATAAATGTTTGCGTGTTCTAACTGTTTCATTATCAGATCGTGATCAAACACACAGAACGTGTCACTATAAGGGAAGGCAACGTATAGTGATTTGTTCAAGTGCTTTTTATCTACTATGAACCTGCCTTTAAGTTGTATGTCAACGCGGCCACCATCGGTTTGGCGTGCAATCAGGTCAGCGCCATTATGGCCGTCTGAAATCCTGATGCAGTTATGGCCATACTTAGCTAATAGGGCGGCTAACTGGGCAAAGTTGTAGTTTTCTTTCTGTCTGTCGTTTAGATCAGCGTAAGGGATACGGTTTAGTTTTAAAGGAATGCAAAGAGGATGCCAAAGGCCGTTTTAGCCAAAATATATAAAAAATGCGGCGGAAAATCGCGTTTTTATAGGCACAAAAACAAAGTCATTGGAAAAGCAAAATTCAGCTATAGGGTCTTTTGGATTCTCATCTTGACTTTTAACTAGGGCAAAAAAAGAGGGGGCTGAAACCGGAATTTATAGAAAAATTGAACTAGTTTGTGGTTTAAGGTACCCCGATGGGACTCCGAAGCTCGTTTGTCTTAATGTAGACGCTGATATGAAGAAGGCGCCCCCCATGCCTTGGCCTTAAATGGCTAGCTAGAATTTAGATAGATTATTTGAGATTTAGATAGAAAAGTGACAAAATTAGATAGATAGTTCTATAATATTACTGTAAATACTGGGGCTAGAGGTTGGTTAGGTGCTGGCAAGCGGCACCAACACTACTCCATTTTTTTAGATTTCGATATGTGCGCGTAAGCCATAAAAATTGACTGGCCCACGCGCAGAGTTATAGGCTG
>CAIYZI010000416.1 GCA_903930665.1 uncultured beta proteobacterium | reverse complement strand
GATCTTGATCTTACTGCTGCGCAAAAGTATGCGGATGAGCTAACCCTCAAGTTCGCTAAGAACATTCTGTAGTGCAATTTCAGGTATTCACGTGCTAACTAAACGCATCATCCCTTGTCTTGATGTCACTGCTGGGCGCGTGGTGAAAGGCGTCAATTTTGTAGGCTTGCGCGATGCTGGTGATCCTGTAGAGATTGCCCGTCGTTATGACTTGCAGGGCGCTGATGAACTCACCTTTTTAGATATCACGGCAACATCCGATGGGCGAGACCTGATCTTGCACATTATTGAAGATGTTGCTTCACAGGTATTTATCCCCCTGACAGTTGGTGGCGGGGTCCGTGCAGTTGCTGATGTTCGGCGCCTTCTGAATGCGGGGGCTGATAAAGTCAGCATGAACTCATCGGCAGTGGCTAATCCAGATTTGGTATCCGATGCGGCCGCCTATTACGGATCACAATGTATTGTGGTGGCTATTGATGCGAAAAAAACAGAAGCTGGTAATTGGGAAGTCTTTACCCACGGAGGCAGAACAGCAACTGGAATGGATGTGGTTACTTGGGCCTGCGAAGTAGCAAAACGTGGCGCTGGCGAAATTTTGCTTACTAGTATGAATCGCGATGGCAGCAAAGATGGCTTTGATTTGGAGTTGACTGCTGCCGCAAGTAAGGCAGTAAGCGTTCCTGTTATTGCATCTGGTGGGGTGGGTAATCTGCAGCACTTGGTGGATGGTATTACCAAGGGCCATGCTGATGCTGTTTTAGCGGCCAGCATCTTTCACTATGGTGAATACACCGTCCAGCAAGCAAAAGAATATATGGCAAGCCAAGGAATCCCAGTTCGCATCTAGTTTGTTTAAAAACTAGGTGAGGTATTGGTTTAGTAAGCCCTCAAAATTCCTTGAATGGCCTTTAGTTGTAAAGTTCACTTATGAGTACATTTAAATCTATCCCATCCCTCCAAGCTGGACCTTGGTTAGACGCTGTTACTTGGAACGAGCAAGGCCTTGTTCCCGTAATTGCTCAAGAAGCAGGAAGTAAGGATATCTTGATGATGGCGTGGATGAACCGCGATGCCTTGCTGCAAACTTTGCGTTTAGGCGAAGCTGTTTATTGGACACGCTCCCGTCAAAAGCTTTGGCACAAGGGCGAAGAGTCTGGCCATACTCAGAAAATTCAAGAAATTCGTTTAGATTGCGATGGGGATACGATCTTGCTTTTAGTGGACCAAAAAGATGGTATTGCTTGTCATACAGGAGAGCACAGTTGTTTTTTCCAGGCCTGGGATTCTGAGCAATCAGCTTGGGTTGATGAATCCCACC
Source organism: uncultured beta proteobacterium (assembly GCA_903930665.1). Lineage (GTDB taxonomy): Bacteria > Pseudomonadota > Gammaproteobacteria > Burkholderiales > Burkholderiaceae > Polynucleobacter. The sequence continues at coordinate 3,946 of CAIYZI010000416.1, read as the reverse complement.
TAGGCAAATAGAGTCCTGCAATGATCATCAGTCTTCAAAAAGACATAAAATTGCTTCATGACTAGTTCAGCAAACAATAATTTAGATTCCGCACTATCCCATTTGGCAGATGTAGTTGACCAACGCCGCGATGCATTTAAGGCTGGTCAGGCAGATCCAAAAACTTCGTATACAGCTTTGCTCTTTTCGAAGGGTGACGACGGGATATTGAAGAAAATCGGTGAAGAGGCTACAGAAGCGGTAATGGCAGCTAAAGATGCGCGTCATGCCAATTTAGCTTCCGATCAACAAAAACTCTTAGTTGGCGAGATGGCTGATCTATGGTTTCACTGTTTAATTGCCTTATCGCAGTTTGGCTTGCGTCCTGAAGATGTTATTGGAGAGCTAGAGCACCGCTTGGGCACTTCTGGTATCGAGGAAAAAGCCACCAGAAAAGCTGCAGGTAATGCATAAACACAAGAGTAAATACGAGCATCAATACAAATAAAGCTATCGAGAAAAAGAAAAAAGCGAAGATAAAAGCATGAGTCACGATCCCAATTGCATTTTTTGTAAGATTTCTCAGGGCTTAATTCCTTCTCAAAAGGTCTATGAGGATGAAGAAATCTTTGCTTTTAAAGACATTAATCCTGCTGCACCGATTCATTTTTTGATTGTTCCCAAAAAACATATCGCTATGTTGGAGGATGCTGGAGCTATTGATGCTCCCTTGCTAGGTAGAATGATGGAATTGGCACCGCGTCTTGCTAAAGAGCAGGGTTGCCGTCCTGGAAAAGATGGTGGTTTTAGGGTGGTAGTGAATAACGGGGCAGATGGAGGGCAGGAGGTTTATCACCTGCACTTGCATGTAATGGGCGGTCCACGCCCTTGGAAAAAATAATCCTAGGAGATTGAATTATGGGTTCATTCAGTATTTGGCATTGGTTAATTGTGTTGGTTATCGTGATGTTGGTATTTGGTACCAAAAAATTGCGCAATATTGGACAAGACTTAGGTGGCGCTGTTAAAGGATTTAAGGAGGGCATGAAAGCCTCTGAAGAGCCTACTGAACAAATTCCAAAAAGCACTACATCTGTAGACAAGACAGTGGATGTGCACGCTAAAGACGTCAGCAAGTAATCGAGCAAAAAATTATCTCTATATTTGCATTTAAGCTTTCTCAATGATTGATCTTGGAGTTTCAAAGCTTGCGTTGATCGCTGTAGTGGCTTTAGTGGTCGTTGGGCCTGAACGTCTTCCAAAAGTAGCGCGTATGGCTGGAAACTTATTTGGACGTGCACAACGCTACATGGCTGACGTCAAGTCTGAAGTCAATCGTCAGATGGAGATTGAAGAGTTCAAAAAACTGCGTGAAGAAAGTGTCGCTGCCTTTAAAGATGTCGAGAATACGATTCATTCGACCGTCCAAGAGGCAAGCAGTCATTTGAGCGATCAGGCTGATATTTTTGAAAGCAATTTCACCAGGCCCACCACCTTAGATGAAAATGAGATTTTACGGAAAAGCCTGCGACAGGGTCGTAATAGTTGGGGTGTCAAGCGGGCTGCACGCCCGACTTGGTTTAAGCGTACAACCGGTATGCGTACTCGCGTGCAATCTGGCGCTGCCAGAATGAAGCGTTTTCACCATAGTGCCAATCAAAAATAAATGACGCAAGACAACTCAACAGAAGATTCGGGACTACAAGAGTCTTTCCTTTCTCATTTATTTGAGTTGCGCGATCGCATTATTAAAGCCGCAATGGCGATTATTGTGGTGTTTGTCTGCCTTGTGTATTGGGCGCCTGATATTTTTCACCTGTTTGCCCAGCCTTTGTTGGAAGCGCTGCCAAAAGGTGGCAAGATGATTGTGACAGACGTTACGGGATCATTTTTTGTCCCCATGAAGGTCACGATGCTTGTTGCATTCTTAATTGCATTGCCAGTGGTCATGTATCAGATCTGGGCTTTTATCGCGCCAGGTTTGTATCTACATGAACGTAAATTGATTTTGCCACTAGTGATTAGTAGCTATACCTTGTTCATTGTGGGCATGGCCTTTGCTTATTTCTTGGTATTTCCCACAGTATTTAAATTTATGGCCAGTTATAACGCCCCATTGGGTGCTGAAATGTCTACAGACATTGATAACTACTTAAGTTTTGCGATGACTACTTTCTTGGCATTTGGTATTACTTTTGAAGTGCCAGTAGTTGTCGTGGTGCTGGTACGCATGGGTATAGTGCCTTTGACAAAGTTACGTGAGATTCGCCCCTATGTCATTGTGGGCGCGTTTGTAGTGTCAGCCATTGTTACGCCGCCCGATGTTCTTTCTCAGCTTTTATTAGCAGTACCTATGGCTCTGCTTTATGAGATTGGCCTATTAGCAGCACGCTTTTATGTTCCAAAGCCTTCTGATGAGGGTGAGGCTAGTTCTGAAGAGCCTGCAGGAAATTAAGCCGGCTCAACTTCGAGTTGAGTTTTAGAAAAGGTTGAATTTAGCCAGGATGTGACTCGATCAAAGCGATAACGTCTTTGACGTAAGTTACCTTCTTGATCCAATTCTGTTCCAGCAAAAGCTTTACCTGCTGCCAATAAGAAGCGTCGCTGCTGAATGCTGTCAATCTGAATGAGTCTTGGCAGAATCTTTGGCAACTCCCAACGAATATCCACCACAACGCAATGTTCGTGTTGAAGTTGACCAACTTCACAAAGCAGGAGTTCTGCCTTACTAAGATTAAATTGATTGGCAATGATGAGGCGATGACACATCAAGATCCATTCGTGATCAAGCTTATATTCAGCATGGTGGTTTAAAGCTTTCTCGGCAAATAGCGCTAATTGATACCAATCATTTTTCTTGGGATCAGAAACATTTTCTAAGATCTTGCTAAGTAGCTCCTCAGCTTCAGGTACTCCTTGTTGGTGTGCTTGCCATAACCAATAGGATGCCTGTAGGCCTCGTACCTTTTCTTCAATCTTTTCTCGTTTGCGCCATAAATTAGCCCCTTTACGAAATTGGGCCTGCGCATGACCCAGATCAGCAGCGCTATCAAAGCAGCGATCGCTTTCTGAAGCGTTGTATCCAGAGAACTGGGGGCGACGATAAATCTCACCTAAAGCAAACCAGGCATCGCGGTCACCATCTTTAGCTGCCAACTCTAACCAGTGAGCGGCTTTCTTAAGAGAGGCATTGGATTTAGCCCCCTCCCTTATGGCAAGAGAGACTTCATCAAATTGAGCTAACTTCAAACCCAAGGTCAGTTTTGCAATGGTTAGGCCAAATTCTGCTGCTTGAATTAGGGCATCCTCATTTTGATCAGCGATCCAAGCATTCCATAAAGAAGAAAGCGCTTCATTTTTTGGTTGAAGCTTGATGAATAGTTCTTTTGCTTGAGGAGTAAATGCACTGTCAGTTTCTACGAGCTCTGAAAGATATCTTTTTGCAATATTCTTTAGGGATGTGAAATCAGTTGCATTTAAGTGCTCTGGAAGAGTGCCCAATCCTTTTTTAGAGACCCAGATCTCTAATTGATTCTGAAGTTCCTTTTTGAGTGGGTTTAGTAATAGATCAGCTAGTTGCCATTTCGCAGCAGCACTTACATGAGAGGCGTTTTCTTCGGCAATGCTCCAGAAGGACTCCCAGCCAAAGGTAAATGCTGGTGAATTAAACGTTGCAAATAGTGGCACTTCGGAGATTTGCTGTTGAATCTGCGAAATTTGTGTATCACCTGAGCTATGTTCGTTAAGCTTCTGATTTGTAATGAATAAATAGGATTTTTCTAGCCAAATCAAGGCATTAGCGGGCTGTATGGGGGTATTAAAGCTACCGTTGAGATAAGCTGATGCCAATTGCTGTTGCGCAGAAACATCACCTAAACGGGCTGAACGAAGGATTTTTAAGAATTCACGGCTTGCCATATGACAATTTTGACATCCCGGGCCCTAAAACACACAAAAACAGAGCCCT
>CAIYZI010000415.1 GCA_903930665.1 uncultured beta proteobacterium | reverse complement strand
CTGTTTAATTCGCTTTCAACTTAGCATCCTTTAAACGCGACTCAACAAAGTGGCCTTTACGTGCACGGTTACCTGCAAACGATTTTAAAGTTTTCGAATCTAAAGTTAATTCTGTTGGCTTGCCAGCGCGCCCTGCACCAAAGTAAGTAGCACCATCAGCGCCTACAGCAATCGCAGAAGCAAGCTTTTCTTTGTCATCCAAGCCCATCAAGATCACACCCTTGCCACCAGTTGGTAAACGCTTGAGCTCATCTAATGGAAATACCAGCAATTTAGCACTTTCAGATAAGCAGGCAACTTGTTTCATGCCAGCCGTTACTTTTGCTGCACCCAAAGGAGCATCGCCACCTGGGAATTTACTATCAATACCGACAAAAGATTTTCCTGCTTTATTGCGTGTGCTCATATCAGCGACATTCGCCAAGAAACCATTACCCGCTCTTGTAGAAATCAGCACCAAGTCATCTGGTTGACCAGCGTAATAAGCAACCATCTGCGAACCAGCGGCTAAATTCACAAAACTGGTAAGAGGCGATCCATCGCCACGCGCACCTGGAAGTTCGCTAACCGGGACTGTATAGACTCGACCATCACTGCCAAAGCCTTGCATGACATCAACAGTTCGGCATTCGAATGTTGCATACAGGCCATCGCCCGCTTTAAAGCCAAATTGTGTCGCGTCGTGTTCATGACCTTGACGTACACGTACCCAACCTTTTTGAGAAACAATCACGGTAACAGGCTCATCAACCACTTTAGTTTCAGCGACAGCACGTTTATCTTCCAAGATTAACGTGCGACGATCATCGCCAAATTCTTTAAGATCAGATTCGATTTCTTTAATAATGCGTTTACGTAAAACGGTATCGTTTTGCAATAAACCTTCTAGGTCATCACGTTCAATACGCAATTCTTTGAGCTCTTGCTCAATCTTAATACCCTCAAGACGAGCTAATTGGCGCAAACGGATATCCAAGATATCTTCAGCTTGACGGTCAGTTAACTTGAACTCTTTGATCAAGTCAGCTTTAGGCTCATCACTATTGCGGATGATCTTAATGACTTGGTCGATATTCAGAAGAACTGTTAAACGCCCTTCCAAAATATGCATGCGATCTTTGACTTTACCCAAACGATATTGCGTGCGTCTTGTTACTGTATTGACACGGAACGCGATCCATTCGGTCAAAATTTCTTTTAAGCCTTTTTGACGTGGACGACCATCGTTGCCAATCATCACCAAATTCATTGGTGCATTGCACTCCAACGAAGTGTGCGCTAGCAAGAGATGCACGAACTCATTAACGTCAATATCTTTACTCTTTGGCTCAAATACCAAACGTACTGCCGCGTCTTTGCTTGACTCGTCACGGACGCCATCTAAGACATTCAAAATAGTGGACTTCAGATTATTCTGATCTGGCGTGAGGGTTTTTTTACCAACCTTCACCTTAGGATTGGTGATCTCTTCAATCTCTTGAAGAACACGTTGTGATGAAGTCGATGGTGGCAATTCGTTCACAACAATTTGCCATTGACCGCGCGCCAATTCTTCAACAGACCAACGTGCACGTACTTTTAAGCTACCGCGCCCTGCTTCATAGATTTGTGCAATCTCAGAAGGGGAAGAAATAATTTGTCCGCCACCCGGGTAATCGGGACCAGGCATGATTTCCAATAGTTCCGGAGTGCTCATCTTTGGCGATTTCATCAAAGCAATCGCTGCAGTTGCTACTTCACGTAAATTAT
>CAIYZI010000414.1 GCA_903930665.1 uncultured beta proteobacterium | reverse complement strand
TAGAGTGGTCCCTCCTATGCCAAAAACTGTAAAGTATGTGTCCGGTATAAAGTGTTAACTATGTGTCGAGTCGTACAAGCCACTAACGTGAATAGCGTTAGTGGCTTTTTCTTTATGGTTTGAAATGTTCAATCTGGAACAGACTGTGCCAACACTAAAGACTTAAGTGGGTGGGGATGATGAATTAAAAAGTGTGTGGGTAGCAATACACACTTTTTAATTACGACTTTAATAAAAATATAGATTACTTTTTAACAAAAGAAACTATGTTTGGGTGCATTTACTAATTTCCGACTTGTCCTCGACACACATTTCTTTGATTGTTATCACTTATAAAGCCGCAATATGAAGAATCATTTTTTGTAACAGCCATGCACATATTTCTTTTATTGTTATCGGTGATAAATCCACAATATGATGAGTCTTGCTTAGCGGTGGCTATGCAGTAGTTTCTAGCATTATTGTCAGTAATAAAGTTGCAGTTAGAGGCATCACAGAAAGCCGTAATTGAATACATTGCAAAAAAGATGGCAATAATTTTTCGAGTCATGTTGGGGAAGCCTATTTTGGGTTGTGATGTAGTATGTATTGCCGCATTTTTTTTTGAATCTTTAGGCTTTACGAAGACGATTCTAAGAGGTTTTATCTCTAAATTTGATGATTAATATTTATGTTAGGGTTTATCTCTATTAATTAGTACTAATTTTAATAAATCCATAGCATCTGTGTAGTAAAGTGTTTTCCATGAAAAAACTAACTTATTTTTTGATGGGAATCATCAGCGCGGCAATTATCTATTCGCCCCTTTCTTATGGTGAGAATTTGATATTTGCTGGTTTGACTTTTTCTGGAGAAGCTGCTGGAATATCAGCCCGTTATCCCTACTTGAGTGAGCTTTATAAGCAAAAAACCCCCAAGGGCATGAGCAACTTAAGTTCCCAGGTCATGTCTCGGCTTGGGCAGGTAAATAATCCTAGCTTGTCAATTGCACCTCCAGATGCAATGATGAATTTGAGAAATATGGATGGGGGCTTGGTAACGGTTCTTCTGGTTACGGGTGAAACTGTTCTCAATGAAAATTATGGGGGTTATTACAAGACCTTTATTAACTTAAGTGCAGATGCACTAATTTTTGACTACAAAAATAAAACAATTGTCAGAAGCTACCCTTTGAATCTAGTTCTTTTTGATGCAAGTCGCGGGGGTCAGGCGCCTTCAAAGCAGCAAATACAGGATTTAGTCTCTGACATGGTTACTCGTCAGGATGATAAAGGGTTGATATCTCAGTACCTCAATAGATTATCTAAGGCTACCTTGCCAAAGGACGGCGCTAAATCACTACAAGTGGCAAAGGTAGACGTTAATCTTGACGCTTACGGCATGTTTCCTGCTCAATTGCGTGCAAATCAAAATGCCGTAAAAGATATTTTGTCTGACGGATTCTCATCTGCATTGTCAGCGAAAACAGGGGTTGCAATATTGCCATCAAAGATTGGTCAGGCGCTTGGGATGATGACTCTAAAGCTTGAAAATTCAGATGGCCAAATCAAGATCAAGATTGGTGATGGGGATTATTTGGTTAACCTTAAGCTAAACAAATACGCAAAAATTAAAAAAGATGAAACTGCTGTTGAAGTTTCCAATATCTATGCAACATCAGTAGGTATTGATATTTATGAGCAACTGAGTGATCAGCACTACTTGCAGTCAGATTTTAAGAATGGCGAACTCTCAATAACTCCGATTAACAAACAGTCGGGCGATGACTTTCCAGGCTTTATGGATTCTCTTAATGGCATTTTCAGAAAGTTTGCTGATGCAATTAAAACGGATAACTTAGATTGGGCTAAGGCTGCCGCTTCAAGCCCCAATATCAGCTCAGAAATTTCAAAAACTCGCAAAATGATAGAAAGCAATATGTAAGATGAAAAAGCTATTAACCATAGTATTTGCTGCCTTCCTTTTTATTAGTGGGGCAAGTTTTGCTCAAACTGTAACGGTGAAGGGTCTAGGTACTGTCAAGTACTCAGGATTTTTAGGTTCAGGAGATAAAGATAAGGCTTATCAAAAGGCTCAGGAATCAGCTATGGAGAATTATTTCTCAGAGCGTGGTCAGGCAGATTACGAGGCGTTTGATGCCAACCGAGATAAGATCATGGGAGATATTGATAGCTTTACTACAGGTACTGTGGTGTTGAATGAGCAAGATCAATCAAGCATGAATAAGTACTCAGTATCAGTAAAGGTAACAATTAACGAGACTAAGTTAAATGTCCTGATGCGTAAATCTAGCGCAGTTGCCAAAGCTGCACCTGGCTCTAAATCTAAGATTGTTTTTATCTTTGTCGGACGCGAGGCTGCAAGTATTCGATCATTTGATGCTAGGGTTGTTAAGCGCGCGGAGGTTAATGCGTCAAATACCAAAAGCACAAGCGGAACAGAGGGCGAATCTATAACGGATACAAAGATTAGTACAAATGCATCTCGTACTGATAATGCTAGCGCCTCAATGAGAGTTGAGACAGGTGGAAGTACAACTCGTAAAGCGGATGAAACATCATATCGAGCCTTCCCTCTCTCAGATCAGAGATCAAACATTACTAGCGTGTTTTCCCAGGCTGGTTACAAGGTTATAGATTCCGATATGGCCTTGAGTGATAAGGATATCAAGGCAATTACAAAAGACTTTTC
>CAIYZI010000413.1 GCA_903930665.1 uncultured beta proteobacterium | reverse complement strand
TGATTTAAAGCTGCATACTTTGCACATCAGAAGACCCGCTAAGGCGGGTTTTCTTTTTTGTAGAAACGCTTTTATCTTTACACTCTCATCATGACTAAATTAATTGTTGGCCTAGGTAACCCAGGTGATGATCACGAATACGATCGTCACAATGCAGGATTCTGGTTTGTTGATGCGCTGGCAAAACAATTGGGTACCAAATTCGAAACTGAAAAGCGCTTTCATGGGAAAGCAGCAAAAGCCAAATGGGAATCTGAAGATCTCTGGCTACTCAAACCTAGCACTTACATGAACCTCAGTGGACAGTCTGTTGGTGCCTTGTGTCGTTTTCATAAAATCTTGCCTAAAGATGTTCTAGTAGTACAGGATGAACTGGATCTTAAGCCTGGCACCGCGCGTATCAAGCTTGGTGGTGGAACTGGTGGCCATAATGGCCTAAAAGATATACAGGCCCATCTTGGAACCCCTGAGTACTGGCGCCTACGACTTGGTATTGGACACCCACGTGATTTATCTGGCGACGGACGCCCTATGGATGTAGCGGACTATGTATTAAGAAGACCTCAAGCTTCAGAGCAAAAACTCATTGATACCAGCATTGCTAATGGCCTACAAATTCTCCCCTTATTTTTAAAGGGTGAAACACAATCAGCAATGCTTGAGCTGCACTCTAAGGCTACTTAAATTTAACCTTGTTTGCCGCAGTTAATAGATGATATTTAGCCATTAACTGCTCTTTTGACTCGACAAAAGCAGGATTGAGGGGAATACAGTCAACAGGACAGACTTGGCAACACTGTGGCACATCATAGTGCCCCACACACTCTGTGCACTTATTGGGATCGATTTCGTAAATCTCCAAACCCATATAGATGGCATCGTTTGGACACTCTGGCTCACATACATCGCAGTTAATGCATTCATCCGTAATCAATAAAGCCATGGCACTTTTTTACAAAACCTATTATTTATCTTGCTTTGGCACAATGACTTTCTTTGCCAACCACTTTTCCACAGATGGGAAAACAAATTTACTCACGTCACCGCCCATTGAGGCGATTTCACGTACAAACGTTCCAGAGATAAATTGATATTGATCTGATGGCGGCAGAAATAAAGTTTCAACATCAGGCAAGAGGTAGCGATTCATACCCGCCATCTGAAACTCGTATTCAAAATCAGAGACCGCACGCAAACCACGAACAATAACGCGAGCATTATGCTCCCGTGCAAAATCCTTCAGCAAACCCGAGAAACCAACAATTTTGACATTGGAATAATGGCCTAAAACTTCTTTGCCAATCTCAATGCGCTCTTCTAAGGTAAAGAATGGATGCTTGCTACGACTATCGGCTACGCCAACAATCAATTGCCCAAAAATGCTGGATGCGCGACGAACTAAATCCTCATGACCACGAGTAAATGGATCAAATGTTCCTGGGTATACAGCGATAGTCATAAGTCTCCTAGGGCTTTATCAGCTACAGGCAAGAGTTTAGCCTCTTCTGCTACGGAATAGGCAGGCTTTTACCTGACCAGCCTCTAGGTACTTTCCACAATGCCATTCTGGAAGAAGGGCTTCTACATCCTCGCGGGTGCGAGCAGCAGGAAACTCAATATAAATCCCTCCGCCAGCACGATCATCACAAACTCGAGCTGCCTCAATTACTGCCTGTTTAAAGAGCATCTCATCCTGAAAAGGGGGATCAATAAAGATTAAGTCACAAGATTGATTGGCTTGTCGCTTTAAAAACTCCAAACCATCTCCATGAATAATCTCTACAGATCCTGGGGCAGGAGTAGATTGCAGTAAAGCAAAGTTTGCCAACAGATTTGCATGGGCTTTTTTATCCTTTTCTACCAGCACAGCTGCTTGAGCATGTCGAGAGGCAGCCTCAAAGCCTAAGGCGCCGGTGCCTGCAAAGATATCCAAACAACGCATTCCACTTAAATCTTGGCCCAACCAATTAAATAAGGTCTCTCTAACGCGATCAGTGCTCGGACGAAGTCCAGGCAGATCCAATACTGTTAATAAACGGCTGCGCCAAACTCCGCCAATAATACGAACTTTTTTAGGGGGTTCGTTGCGGTGGCTATGAGATCGGGCGATAGTTTTTTTGAGAAGCTTATTTATTTTGACCCCCTACCACGACAATCTTCATGCGATCCATCGATAAGTATTTTTGGAAGGCTGCTTTTATTTGCTCCAAAGTAACAGCCTGTACTTTACTAGTCCATGTCTCCAAAGTATCCAGTGGCAATCCATTCCAAGCAATAGAAGAAACGTTATCTAGCAATTTGCGATTGTTATCAATACGCAATGGAAAACCATTAATCAAATTGTCCTTAGCAGCGGCAAGCTCAGCAGGCGTTGCGCCATTCTCGATAAATTTTGCCATTGTCGTGCTCATTACTTCAAGCGCCAAAGTGGCTTGATCATTTTTAGTTTGCAAGCCCGCTTGAAAAATGCCAGCATCTTTTCCTGGTGCAAAGTAACTAAAAACACTATATGCAAGACCACGCTGTTCGCGTACTTCAGACATGAGGCGCGACACAAAGCCGCCACCACCTAAAACATAGTTACCAACCATTAAGGGGAAGTAATCAGGATTGTCACGAGTGATAGCAGACATACCCATTGCAATGTGTGCTTGCTGGGAATCAAAAGGAATATCGATTTCGCGTTGTGCTAGTGGCTCAACTGGCGAACGTTCAAATTTTGGAAGCGGGGAAATTGCATCTCCAGATTCTGGAACCCCCTTCAACAGAGCTTGAGCTATTTCCGACGCCTCTGCAGATGTCACATCCCCAACAATACTGATGATCATTCGATCACCTCGATAAAACTGTTTGTGGAATTTTTTCAAATCACCCGTTGTCACTGCATCAATAGATTTCACACTCGGGGAATTGGCCAAAGGGTAGTTCCCATAAACAGCCTTATTAAAGCGCCGCTCTAATACAAACTCAGGTTTTGTTTGAGCCTCAAGCAATCCTGTAATAGATCTCTGTTTCTCACGCTCGAGAATTTTTTCATCATAAGTTGGCGAACTCAGCATCAGGGATGCAAGTAGCACTGCGCGATCACGCAAATCTTTTCTGCTTAGACTTCGAATACGCATAGTGGCACGCTCGCCACTAACTGATACCCCAATATTCGCACCAAGATCAGCAATTTCATCAGCGATTTGCGCTTCACCCAACACACCCTGGTTTGATTTCACACCAAAGCTCATAAGTTCAGCAGTCATCGATGAAAGACCACTTTTTCCCATGGGATCATAACGATCGCCCGCATCAATACTAACTTCAATATCTACTATGGGTAAGGCTTTGGTTTGTACTAAATATGCTTTAGCACCCTTTACTGAATCTAACTTTTCTATTGGCAAAATAGCTTGAGCCGACTGGAACAGCCCAAGCGCCAATGATGCAGTCAAAAGAATTTGCTTAACTGCTTTCATTACTGATTCCCCTTCTCAGTAGATTTACGAGCCTGAGGATCTAAGGTGGCAATCGTTAAGCCATCGTCCACTAAATATTTTCTGGCAGCGGCCTGCACTTGAGCTGGAGTAATCAATTGCATCCTTTCTAGGATTGGGTCAATGTCACGCCAAGAAAATCCCGCCATTTCCATGGTGCCGATTTCCATAGCTTGGCCAAAAATAGAGTCTCGCTTATAAATTTGCTCTGAAAGAATTCTCACTTTGATACGCTTAAGTTCAGATTCAAGAACTCCATGTTCTATGACCTCATTCAAAGCTTTCCGAATACTCGCTTGAGCTTGAGCAACCGTTTTTCCTTTTGCCATACTCGCGCTAATCGTAAATAACTCAGGTCCACGAGAAATCATGTCATACCCAACATTGATGTCATTTGCCACGCGCTCCTGCTTTACAAGCACCCGATTAAGACGTGCATTGTCATAGCCATCCAAAACAGCAGCTAAAAGTTCAAGCGCATAAGGTTCAGGATCATCAATCGTATTGGGCTTGAGTGTCGGTGCTTTCCAAGCCATCACCAATTGCGCGCTATCAGCCGGTGCCTTTACTTGAACCTGTTTCACACCCTTTTGTTCAGGCTCTACTTGGGGCTTACGGACTGGCAATGTATGCGCAGCAGCCCCACCGTAATATTTTTCAACCATCTGTAAAGTTTGCAAGGGATCAACATCACCACTGATAACAACGGTGGCGTTATTTGGCGTATACCAACTTTGATACCAATTGCGAGCATCCACCGCCTTCATATTCATTAGGTCATTCATCCAACCAATCACAGGATGACGATACGGAGAACTCATATAGGCGGTCGCCATTAAGGATTCATTTAACAGACTAGAGGGGTTGTCTTCAGTTCGTAAACGACGTTCTTCCATAATGACTTGGATTTCTTTTGAGAACTCTGCATCATCGAAATTGAGGTTAGACATACGGTCTGCCTCCAATTTCACAACATCACCCAACTTAGATTTTTCAACCTGCTGAAAGTAGGCTGTGTAATCGCGCGAAGTAAATGCGTTTTCACGTCCACCTACTGCGGCAACTAAGCGCGAAAATTCTCCAGCCTTTACCTTATCAGTACCCTTAAACATCATATGCTCAAGCACATGAGCAGCGCCTGTGCGTCCATTGGTCTCATCCATAGAGCCAGCACGGTACCAAACCATATGGGCTACAGTGGGCGCACGATGATCTTCGCGCACGATAAGCTTGATCCCATTGGAGAGTTGATATTCATACGTATCGACCTGCTCATTGGTATCTGCGGCCATAACCACTTGGCAGCACAATAATAGCGAAAGGGAAATAATGAAAAATTTAGAGCGCATCCGTAAGATCTCCATATTCCTAGATTTAATTGATAAGATGCAAGTTTTAAATTGTATCGATTATGTTCGGCCTACGTAAAACCCTCGGATCCCTGTTTAAATCCAATCAGACTGATGAGGCCTGGTTCGATTCCCTAGAAGAATCTCTCATTCAAAGTGATGTGGGGATGCCCACGACCGAGCAACTGATTGCTAAATTACGCAAGGCGGCTAAGTCTGAAAAAGCCTCAAGCCCTGAAGATCTTCAAAAACTCCTCATTCAAGAAGTATCGACTCTCTTACATGTATTGGAACCCTCACCCAACCCTCTTTATAGCCATAATGAATCGATCAAGCCAGAAGTCTGGCTGGTCATAGGGGTAAATGGCGCTGGTAAAACAACGACTATTGGCAAGCTTTGCAGGTTGTTTCAGTCCCAAGGTAAATCCGTCCTTTTAGCAGCAGGCGACACTTTTAGAGCGGCTGCCCGCAATCAGCTACAAGAATGGGGTGGACGCAATAAAGTTGATGTCATTGCCCAAGAAGGCGGTGATGCAGCAGCAGTTGCCCACGACGCGATCCATTCAGCTATTTCTCGTAAAAGCGATATTTTGATAATTGATACCGCTGGTCGTCTTGCTACCCAAGATCACCTTATGGAAGAACTGAAGAAGGTTAAACGCGTCATCGGGAAGGCACTTCCTGGAGCGCCTCACCAGACTTTGCTAGTTCTTGATGGGAATACCGGTCAAAATGGTTTAAGTCAGGTAAAAGCCTTTCATGCAGCCTTGACTCTCTCTGGAAT
>CAIYZI010000412.1 GCA_903930665.1 uncultured beta proteobacterium | reverse complement strand
CGCCTCTCTCAACGCAGGTCATCAAGCTCGTAACTCCCGATCTACTTCGACGCGTGACCATGGATGCGGACATTCTGGGCAAGGAATTGGTGCTGGAGCGGATTGACGAGATCTTTGAGAAGCATGTTCTCAACATTTGTTTGACCGATTAGGATTCAACACAAGTTCCGCAACTTTCAAACGAGGTTATCTATAAGTATCAGGCGGCCTTTTCGATGCTTTTTGAAGCAAGGTCGATCACATATTGCCTGCGTTGTTCGTCGCCCAGCGCCATAAGTTCGGCTATCAGCACGAGGTCAAGGTCCGACCGTTTGGGGATGCGCTCAATCAGAAACTCCACACCAGTTAGATTACCAAGCCTCGGGTGTGCCTTGCGAAGGAAGTCCCACAGCAGCGTGGTAGTCGCCCCGTTTGCTCGGAACAGCCCGATGAGGCTAGTCAACAACTCAATATCTACATTCGGATAGATCTGGAAGACGGGGTAGCGCTTGACATACGAGAACTCCGGGAGTGACACCGAAAACAGTGTGCCCTTTATCTCGCGCGAACGAACGGTTGTGTTCGTGCGTTTCATCCTCCTGGCCAATGGCTGTGCCTTTAGCATTTCACGATTGGGGTCCTCTAGGTCATTCAATACTGACGTAATCGTGAATAGGCGGGCCTCACTTTCGCTCTGACTATTGGTTAATCGCAGGGTGGCTGTTCCAATATCTGCTAAGTCGCTGGAACTTAGGCCCAGGCGCGCAAGAATTGATGGTGTGAGAGCGACTAGCAGGAACTGGTCAGTGATGGAGCGAGAATCTGGTTCGGGAGATTTTTCAGGCATGAATATTTATCGCGTTCCCAAATAGTGGCATACGCCAGTCAAAGCACTGGTACAGACCAATTAAAGAAATTATCTTGCCAAATTACGCGCCATGCATGCTTGCGGATGAGTGATCCCAACCGGCGAAGCTGACTCGGAAGTGTTTTAAATCATTATGGATTGTCGCGCTTGTTTTTGGGCCCGCAACCTTTACGCTTCTGTAACATCCATTCACACTACCGAAGCGCCTAGTTGTTACCCTTTGGCTTGTATCAAAGGACCGCTGGGACAAGGACATGACAACCGAGCTCTACCGAGTCGAGAGTACTCATCCAATTGTCGGGCCGCTCATCACGGGTTTTAACAACACGGCTCTGTATATGGCCGACCGTGCGATGGCGGTCGTCTTGGCGGCAAAGAGCCATACGCTGCCCACAGGCAATGAAATCCGTGTTGTACATATCCCCAGCGGTGAGGTCGTTTTTCGCAAAACTAACGACTTGGACGAATCTGCCCTTGAGTTCTAAAAAGCGGGCACTGCCTGCATCAGCTTCAGTGCAGAACGTTAGGAAACGTGCTTCCCTTGTCGGTCAACCTTGGCACGGCAGGAGGCTGGCCAAGATGGACTAACTGTGTTCATAAACACTCGGTACACCGCTTGGGCGCTACCCATCATGACCGTGTCAGCGCAACGTCAGGGTAGATTGGATATGCTGCAATGCAACATGTCAAAAATGACCGCCCTTGACCTAGCGCTTGAAGACCTGATAGCCGACTTGAGGTTTTGCCGTAAAAACGAGCAAGTTGGTCGGCTCGCGTTTTTGGCATTTTGCGATGTCAAGGCATGGGCCAGAACTATGGGAAATGTCAATGTCGCTGACAAGGTCCATCAGATGTTCTTGGAAACACCGTACCAGAACAAGAACGGCTTCCTCGACGATATTGATGATCTCATCTCAACCCTTGAACGACATAGCCAAGAGTTTTCAAGAAATTACGCTCTGCGCGCGTGATTTACTTGACAAACTGGGTGCAATGGATTTTTCATTACACATTTGGATATGACGAGTCAACTTGACTTTGACCTGCCGGACGCATAATCTCCTTTAGCCCCAACTGGGCGGAAATCTGGTCCATATTGGCCTTCTCGGAGGCAATCAGGTTACGTTAAATTTGGCCCACAGACTGATTGAGGATGTTGGCGTAAACCACCTCGCCAGTGCCGCCATAGAGTTGCGTTTTTGAAATTCTATCAAAGGCGT
>CAIYZI010000411.1 GCA_903930665.1 uncultured beta proteobacterium | reverse complement strand
TCTCCATCTTGCATTGCCAAGATTAAAGAGGCGCTTTTGCCCCTTGGTGACATACAAACCATTCATGTTGATTGGGAGTCGGGTAGGGTGCAAATCGAGCGTATTCGCAATCAATATGACGATCTGATACACGCATTAAGTAAGACAGGGTACCTCGCCAGCTTGGATTTAGACGAGTAAGCCTGTTCTCTTGCGGGAAAATGAAGTCTAAATCAATTTTCTAATGAATTGACGAAGCTGGACGGGAGGAAGGGCTCCACTGGCTCGCTCAAGCTCTCTACCGTTTTTAAATCCTACTAGAGTGGGTATGGAGCGAATATTAAATCGCTGACCTAGAGAGGGATAGAGCTCGGTATTCATTTTGATGTGGATCGCCTGGTTGGCAAACTCAATTGCGCTAGCTTGATAGGTGGGTGCAAACATCTTGCATGGACCGCACCAAGGCGCCCAAAAATCAACGACGACTGGCAGGCTTGAGCCAGTAATGATTTCATTAAAACTTGCTTCATTTGGCTCTATAGGTAATGACAATATATCCTTGCCGCATGAACCACAGATTGGTTTGTTAGCAATTCTATCCATCGGAATGCGATTTTTTGTAGCGCAGAAAGGGCAGGCAAGAATCATGGGTCACTTCCTATCATGCAAAATGTTAATGAGTTGTTTGGCGATGATATCTTCTTCGTTGGTAGGAATCACTAGCGTTTTGACCTTGCTTTCTTTAGAGCTGACGATTTGGTGAGAGATGGGTGTTTGATCATTCAATGTGGAGTCTAGTTCAATCCCCAGCCAAGATAGTCTTGCACATATACGTGAACGAATTTCAGCTTGGTTCTCACCAATCCCGCCTGTGAAAACCAGGACGTCCAATCCATTAAGCGTTGAAATCATACGACCAATTTCTCCCGCAATTCTCAATGTAAACACATCAAGCGCCAAGTGGGCGCCAGGTGTGTTGCTCATAAGTAGGTCTCTAGTATTTCCGCTTTCTCCAGAAAGGCCCAATAATCCAGATTCTTGATAAAGTAAATGCGCTATTTGCTCGATCCCCATCCCTTTTTCCTTGGCGAGATAGAGTACTGCTGAAGCATCTATATCACCACAGCGAGTCTCCATGGGGACACCACTTAAGGTGGAAAATCCCATGCTTGAGTCTTGGCTCATTCCATGGTCCATCGCGCACAGACTGGCGCCACTTCCAAGGTGGGCAATAATGACTTTGCTATTTGCCAGACCTGGAAAAGCTTCGCTTAGGTACGATTGAATGTATTGGTATGACAGTCCATGAAAACCATAACGTTTTATTCCAGCATGAAACAACTCCTCTGGAATAGCGTAGTGACGTACTGCGCTTGCTTGGGTTTGATGAAAAGCAGTATCGAACGATGCAGTCTGTTTCAAGTAGGGGCGCAGTCTCTCAATTGCCCTGATAATAAAAAGAGCTTGAGGTTGGTGCAGTGGTGCCAGGGGGATTAACTCCTCAAGGGCAGCCATTTTTTTCTGGTCGAGAATGACTGGCCCTACAAATAAATCACCACCATGAACCACTCTGTGACCAACCGCATAAAGCTTATCTAATAGCAATTCTGATTCAAAAAAACCGAATAATTCATTAATGACCTCATGTAGACCTTCCGTTAGACGGGCTTTTAATAGGATTTGGCGTGTTTCCAATCCCTTTTGGATCTCTAGAGATATTGGGTGTTGATGTAGATTTACCCTTACAAAAGCGACTTGCTTGATTGCTTCATGTAGGTGCTCATAGACGCCAATTTTAATGGTTGAGGAGCCTGCATTGAATGTGAGAAATAGCTTATTGCCCATACTCACTCTGGATTTACTTTGGATGCAGCATGCTTGCTTTCAACTAGCAACTTTGCCAATGCAACAGATGCCAGTCGCACACGTAAACTATCTGAGCGACTGGTTAGAATGATGGGTAAGCGAGCTCCTAGAACAATGCCTGCAGCGTCAGCATCTGCAAAATAGAGCAATTGCTTGGCCAGCAAATTGCCCGCTTCTAAGTTGGGCACCAACAGAATATCGGCTCTCCCTGCTACTCGGGAGTGGATCCCTTTTATTTGCGCAGCTTTTAAGTTAATTGCATTATCAAATGCGAGGGGTCCATCTACAACTCCCCCAGTAATTTGCCCTCGAGTAGCCATGACTGTTAACGCGGCTGCATCCAAGGTCGCAGGCATCTTTGCATTGACAGTTTCAACTGCTGCTAAGACCGCAACTAAAGGTTTCTCTATGCCCAGAGAGTGCATTAATTCAATAGCATTCTGACAAATATCTCGCTTTTCATCTAGGGATGGCGCAATATTAATGGCTGCATCGGTAACTACCAGGGGTTTTGGATAGGCGGGTACATCAAACACATAAGCGTGACTTATTCTGCGATTGGTAAGTAGTTTGGAGTCATGCTCAACTACAGCGCTTAATAGTTCATCGCTATGAAGACTACCTTTCATGATCGCATCGACTTTGCCTTGGCTAGCCATTTTTATTGCTAGGGTGGCTGAAGCATGACTGTGTTCTGTATCAAATATCTCGATACCTGAAAGAGAAATGCTCTGTTCATTGGCTATCGTTTCAATTCTGGCTTTCGGTCCAATCAATATTGGAAAGATCAGCCCCTCATCTCTAGCCTCTATTGCTGCAGAAAGAGATTCGGTAGAGCAGGGATGTGCCACTACCACCACAATTGGTGGCTTTTGGCTTGCTTTAGAAATAAGCTCCTGATACCAAGCGTGCTTATTGCGCACTGCAGCATCAGGTTGAGTTTTTGGGTATATTAAATCAACCATTTTTGATCCGTTCATGCTCTTAGAGCTAGGTTTAGCTTGCTGATTCCCCGCCTACTTTAGATATTAAAACCCATTCATGGAAATATGGAAGAACACTTGTCTATATATTTACATCAATTGACCTTTTTATTGATATAGAACAAGATCAACCAAGTAGATTACCTATTTCTTAATGCCAATAAACAGTATTTTTTAACTACAGAGGATCAAGCCTAAATAATGATTAATAATCTTTGATATTAGGTTTGGCTATTCATGTTAAAAACCCTTCTTGCTCTCCCTCGCACTGTTTGGCTGCTCGGGCTTATTAGCTTAGTAAATGATTCCGCCAGTGAGATGCTCTATCCACTCATGCCCTTGTATTTATCTTCAATCCTGATGGCAGGGCCACGGGCGCTTGGAGTGATTGAGGGTATTGCGGAGGCCTCATCTAGTATTTTTAAATTGGTTTCGGGTGTCATCGCCGATCACACTAGGAAATCGAAACCCTGGATTGTCCTGGGCTACACCCTTGCTGGCATAGGCAGACCCTTAATTGCTATAGCAAATTCCTGGTTGTGGGTTGCGGTTATTCGTTTTACCGATCGCATGGGTAAGGGCTTAAGAACTTCCCCGCGTGATGCTCTATTGGCTGAGAGTGTGACTGAAAATCAACGGGGCCTCACATTTGGCTTGCATCGCTCGATGGATAATGCGGGCGCCGTTATTGGGCCTTTGTTAGCGACCCTGTTTCTATCTATTGGGGTGCCACTTAAAGATATATTTCTGTGGGCAATTGTTCCCGCTGTAATTGCCGTAGCCCTTGCCTTGTGTATTGAGGAGCCGAAAAGAGAGCCTACTCCACAGGAAAATCGATTTAGCTGGTCTCTAGAAGGGATGCCTAATCAATTCAAGAGATATCTGGTAGTAGCGGGAATTTTTGCTTTAGGAAATTCATCGGACATGTTCTTGTTACTAAGGGCCCGGGAGGCGGGAGTTCCCCAAGAGCAGATTCCACTATTGTGGGCTGGCATCTCTCTAATTACCACCTTATTTGGCACACCCTTATCGGCGCTATCGGATTCCTTTGGCCGTAAGCGTTTTATTTTGAGCGCTTGGATTGCTTTTGCTCTTTTTTATATCGCCATGGGTCTGCCGGGCATTTCTATTTTTCAGATAGTTGCGCTCTTTGGGGTTTATGGCTTATTCAAGGCTGCAACAGAAGGGGTAGAGAAGGCCCTGGTTGCTGATATGGCACCCAAAGGCTTAGCTGGAACGGCGTTTGGTTGGTTCAATCTTGTCACTGGATTGATGTTATTACCAGCTTCATTGATTTTTGGGTGGGTTTATGAATCAATTGCACCACTCTACGCATTTGCTTTTTCAGGTGTTTGCGCTCTGGTAGCGGTCTTATTGATGACTACTTGGGTATTTAATGACCCGTCAATAGAGGCTAAAGGAACTAGTGCTCGGTAATTGATTTATAGGATTTAGGTAAATTGAGTTCATTTATTGGAGTTAAAAGTCCTTAATGCGACTTTTCAGCTCAACTATTTTTAATGAAATAGTTATATGATTCTCTAGAGATGTCCCATTACCCCCTTTTTTTATAAAGCTTGAATAAGATAGGCTGAATGACTTTGGCGCTTCGTAAAATTCGCAACCAATATATAGCGCTATTTGTACTCATATCAGCAATATTCGGTATTGGGTCTGCTTTTGCGCTTTATCAAAATTATTCCTTGTATCGAGAATCTCAAAAAGAGGAGCTGATTCGAGAGGCTTATGCTTCCAATGCAATGCTCGAGGCCGTATTGGCTGACGCCTCCAAAATATTAGACATTGCTAGACCCAAGATTGAGCAAGCACTTAATGCTGGTGCTTTGAATAAAGAATCTGCCTATGAAATTCTGAAAGATTCTCATATTATTTTTAATAGTTTCGCAGCTAATACGCCGCTGCAGTTGGCTGTTTATATTAATGAGAATGGGGTGGTTCAAGCAACCAGTCGGGAAGTGGAAAACAGGGTGGTAGATTTGTCTGACCGTCTATATTTCACTACACTTAAAAATAATCCAAGACTTCCGTACGCAATTGGTAATTTGGTAATCGCCAAAACAACGGGCCTTTTAACTTTTCACATTGCCACACCCATTATTGATCGCACGGGAAGGTTTCGGGGAATCATTACTCAACAGGTGGCTGCTAACGATTTAGCTATTAATTTATCTAAGTCTCTTAAAGCGATTGCCGATGCCCAAATTTTGGTCAATCTACAGGGTGGAAACATTGCCTTTATGTATCCGCGACCTAATGATTTGAGTGAAATTGATTTTCGCCTTTGTTTATATGTCGATGAGCGAGTTAAACAGCAGGCTAGAAGTAATGGCATTATCGACATTGCGGCAAACAAGGAGTATCCAAATCGTTCTTATGTAGCCTATGCTACCTCCGATAAATATGGATTGATCACTACTGTGTCGTTGCCAGTAAAGGTCGTGCTGGGTGATTATGTAAGGAGTAGCTCTCTATTGATTATTTTTATCGCGTTGGCTTTTTTGGCGCTCATCTATATTTTTTGGCGTTTTTATAAAAAAGCTGTGGTGGTAGCTGAATCACTCATTATTTCTTTTTCTGACGCCCTTACAGGGCTTAAGAACCGGCGTTTCTTTGATACAGAATTCCCTAAATACTGGAAAGAGGCTATTCGCTCAAAAAATCCTATCAGTGCGCTCTTTATCGATATAGACCACTTTAAGATTTTCAACGATGATTATGGCCATGATTGTGGTGATCAAGCGCTCATTGCTGTAGCTAGAGCTATAGAGCAATTTGTGACTCGCCCACTGGACTTTTGCTGTCGTTGGGGTGGGGAAGAGTTTGCGGTTATTTTGCCCGATACCGATGAGCATGGAGCGATTTCATTGGCTAATGAAATTTTAGAGGCGGTTCGACTCATCAAGCTCTGTAGTATCCCCCGTCAACCCGACATTCCTAAAGTGTTGTTTTCTGCCTGTGCTCGATAGTCTCTAGGTGGTATTCTGCCAAGAGAGCTGTGCGGTCTTTCTTCGTTGTAAATTGTGA
>CAIYZI010000410.1 GCA_903930665.1 uncultured beta proteobacterium | reverse complement strand
TGGAATTGTGGCATACCGGCGACCTCGATATGCAGCATGGATCTTAGGGTCCGTTGGCATCTTACAAACAATACCCTCACTGGCATTACTAACCATTCTAATCGCCGTCTTAGACCAAATAGGTGCCGTACCGGCGGTTTTGGCTTTATTTATTTACGGCCTTCTACCTATTGTGAATGCAACCCATATTGGCTTAATCAAGGTTCCAGATAGTCTCAAAGAAGCAGCTTTAGCTCTTGGTTGTAATAAGCGGCAATTATTGCTTTCTATTGAGCTACCGTTTGCTAGACCCATTATTATGACTGGCCTAGCATCGGCTACAGTAATTGGCGTTGGTACCTGCACTCTTGCAGCGTTAGTAGGCGCAGGTGGATTTGGTGATCGAATAGTCGCTGGCCTTGCTGTAAACGATCAAGCTTTGATGCTCTCTGGTGCTATACCGGCCGCTTGTCTAGCCCTGCTTGCGCAATTCATACTTACCCCTAAACGTAAGACTGTAAATAACTAGCGATTGATTAGTTAAATCTTCTAAGATCATGATTAATCTATTTTCAATCGATCAAGTATGAGTTATCAACTAGTTTGGTTTAAGCGTGATTTCCGCTGTGAAGATCATGCCGCTCTTAGCGAGGCTGGAAAGCGAGGCCCCGTTCGTTGCATTTATGTGATTGAGCCAAGACTTTGGATGCAACCCGATGCTTCCTTGCAACATTTTGAGTTTATTCGAGAGTCTCTTCAGGATTTAGAAAAGCAGCTACTTATGAGGGGTGGCACTCTGGAAATCCATGAAGGTGAAGTAACTGAAGTGCTTACTAAAATTTGGCAAGCCAACCCTTTTCAAGGTTTATATTCTCACCAGGAAACTGGCAACGGTTTTACCTATTCCAGGGATCGAGAAGTACGTAAATGGTGCCAGGCTCACGGCATTCATTGGGGTGAATTCCCTCAGTTTGGAGTTACTAGAGGGCTAAAAAATCGTAACTTATGGCAATCTCATTGGCAAAAGCACATGGAAGCACCCTTGTGTGAACTTGGACCAATTCAATTTTGGAATGCCTCAGTTACCAGTAGGCAAACACCGAACTCTAGCGCTCCTTATCTGACGCCGTCTATGATGCAGGCGCCTGTGCACCTAAAACATAATCCACCATCAAGGCAACGTGGAGGACGATCTATTGCACTTAAAACATTCAATAGTTTTTTAAAACAGCGAAGTATGTGGTATCGAGGTGGGATTTCATCACCCCTATCAGCCCCAGATGCATGCTCCCGCTTATCGGTTTATCTGACCTATGGGTGTGTAAGCATTCGGGAAGTAGTACAAGCCACCAATGAAGAGCTACTTCAAATGCCGCCAGATGCGAGCAGAAGAAAATCGGGTCTGACTGCTTTCGTGAGTCGCTTGTATTGGCATTGCCATTTTATTCAAAAGCTAGAGAGCGAACCTGAAATCGAGTGGCGAAATATGCACCGTGGATATGATGCGTTGCGCGAGAATGAATTTAATGAAGACTACTTTAATGCCTTAAAGGACGGTAAGACAGGTTGGCCTATGGTGGATGCCTGTGTCATCACGCTACGAGAAACGGGATGGCTGAATTTTCGAATGCGGGCAATGCTAGTCTCCGTTGCAGCCTATCCACTGTGGTTGCACTGGAAACCGGTAGGAGATTGGTTAGCCACCCAATTTTTAGACTACGAGCCCGGAATCCACTGGAGTCAACTACAAATGCAATCAGGTACGACCGGGATTAATGTGACTCGCGTTTATAACCCGATTAAGCAAGCGCAAGACCATTATCAGAACGGCTTTTTTGTCAGAAAATGGCTACCTCACATGCGTCAAGTACCGGATACCTGGCTTTTTGAGCCTTGGAATATGCCTCAAGAAGTACAAAACAATATTGGCATTGAAATTGGTAGAGATATCCCACAACCAATAGTAGACATTGCTATTGAGACAAAAATATCTAAAGATCGCATGCATGCCAGACGTAACTTATCAGAAGTTCGAGCTGGCAAAAAAACAGTTATCGATAAACATGCTTCACGAGCAAAAAGAACTGATCGCAATAACTCTAAAGTTAAAACTATAGAAGTCAGCCCACAACTAACTCTTGAGTTGTAGCCAAGCTCACGCAGCCCAGCTGATTCACTTGACTTATCTAACTTACTCAGTCCAAGTCAGACGAAGTAGTCTTTTATTTCGGCAGTCTATGTAAGGCGCAAATCTTATTACCAGCAGGATCTCTTAACCAAGCTATATAAACTGTACCAGCTGCATTCCTGGGTAATGGCATGTAGCGATACGCTGCTCTGGAGAGCCCTACTAATTCACAAGCTAAGCGCTCTGATGTTGAGTATTTCTGAATCAACACCTGAGCAACTGTCTTGCGTTTAGCAGGGCTTAGAAGTTTCCCTTGATTACTTCCTTGAGCATCACCTCTCGTAGCGATAAGTCCGCAACGAGCTTCTTGAGTCGGGTGTTTTCCTGCCCCAGCTCTTTGTACTTTTTAGCTTGATCTACCTTGACCGAAGGGAATCCCTTTAGGGACATGCCACCGTACATTTTTCTCCAGCGATAGTAGCTTTGCTCAACCGTGCCTGCTTCTTTACAGGCTTGGGCGAGGGTTTTGCCGTTGGTAGTTAATACATCGATTTGGCGTAACAGGGTGACAATTTGTTCGGGTTTAAGACGCCTGCCTTTGGCCATGATTAGCACTCCTTTAGGGTGAAGATTATCAAAAATCCTCTCTTTGGGAGTGGTACTAGAATTAGGTCAGTTCAAATGTAGCTAAGTCTCAATGTCAACCTTACTGAGCCTATCCAGATTTTTAAGGACACCACAAATAATCAAGGTAAATCTTGCATTTGACTAATGAGAGGTGTCCTTCTTATAGCAGAATTAAGTAAAAATTAGAGACGTCCAAATACACTCTCTCCCAAAAACTGTTCTAACACTTGATGTTCGCCCATCCACGAGACTAAATTGTCTACTACCGGAAACGGGAAGACTTTGGCGTTAGGTAGCGTCCCAAGTCTTTGGGCATGTACTGCGCAATGACTACCCACGTCATAACCTTGCCCTTTGCCATAAGCAGAACACGCAATAATGATTTGCCCGCCAAACTCTTGGAGTATTGGCAATAAATCAATAGATTCCTGAATCACCAATTTATTATCTAATGATGAGAGGATCGTTTGGTGTCGATTGTCGTGCCAGCATTTAGCCAGCGGGGGACTCCAGATTGATAACGGATCAAATACCGAAATACAGTCCGCTTTAACCAAGCTACCAATCAATAATGCTGCAAACCCACCCAACCCTTTGCCAATGCAGATGACTCCTTTTGCCTGCATCTTATCGACTATAGCTCTCAAATTATCAACAACATCCTGAATTTTCAATCCAGTGGATGAACGTCCCCATAACAAAGTCTGCTGGTAATCTCTCAGCACAATCTGATTTAAGGGTTGTCCATAGATCTGCTGAAGATGTTTGCGCTCCTCAACAAAGTCAATCGGCAATCCAGTGACTTCATCGACCTCAGAAAAAGAGATCAAGACTGGCGCGCCAAGTGTAGTAGCATGAATGCTATATCCAATCTTGGGTACTATGGAGATCGGAGCAGTCTCTAGCGCTAGGGCATCAGGCTTGAAAGCTAGGACAGGTGATTTGTCGATAACCGAATTTCTACCTGCCAAGACTGCCAATGAGCTAGGATCCGGCGCATCAAATAGGCAATGCATCAAGATGGCATCAAACTGCCCATGATTGGCCAACCAGGCTGTCACGGCATGCTCGCCATCAGGATAGTAGTGATAACGTACGCTCGGTAGCCCGGCAAAGCGCTGCCCATGCATGACATCGAGATTAATATCTTCGGGAGCTTGAGCGCCAGCAGAAGTTCCAATCACCATATGCAGTGGGTTTACAAACCCCCGCTGACGAACAAGTGTTGGTAAATCAGTTGTAATGGAGATTGGATTTTCCCCCAACTTTTCCATGATGCTATACCAGCGCATATCCCGATACTGCAGGGCAAAGGATGGTGAAAAGGTAGATAACGCGCCAAAACTAACTATGCGTGATGCATTTAATAAAACCCCATACATAATGGCAGCATAAGCCCCCATGGACTCCCCCACACACCAAACATGGGAGGGCATCATCGCAGCTATGATGGGCTTTAAGCGCTCAGCAACTTGCATAGGTGAATCCCCCAATCCCTGGACACCCCTCAAGTACCAGAGATTGCGTCGGTCGCGCAGCATAATGCGATTAAGAGGCTGACCACTTAACTCTTCGAGTTTTTTGCTACGGCCAAATAAGTAGAAATTACTGGGCTTTTCCCAATCAACAAAGGCAAAGCTAATTAAAAGAGGTGCGCCGGGAATCCATCTATCAATCAATACATCTCCAGAAGAGTTTTCCACCGCATGATTGGTGAGCTCAGGTAATTCACGTAATTTCATACTAATTACTGATGAATCAAGCCAATCGGAATCAAAATCAATATTCATATCAAGGGCTTATGTGAGTTGATTGCCGACCTTAATTAAGCGCTAGAAATTAGCAAATGGCTTGAGCTTAGGTGGGCAGAAACTCCAATAAGATCAACAAGATCAACACCGGTCGAATTGGCCGCAAGATGAGTTGACGGACTTACTCCACCTTGGGTAATTTCTGCAATGTGTAGACCATTATCCGTACCCATATATTCAACTAAGAAGTGTAAGCCAGAAGCAATAGCATTGCCAAAAGTAGCATAGGTATGGCCTCTTGCGCTATTGGATAGATCAGCAATCAAAGCAGACACACTAGAAAATGTCTTTGATCCACCAATGTCAATCATCTCTATTGGACTTCCAGAATTTGACACTGTAAAAGCAGAGCCTGCAGTAACCACCTGAATACCAAGGCTTAAGGAAATATTATCCCCGACAGTAATCCCTGTTAAGAGATTGGTCAAACCATTAAGAGATGTTGAGCTATTAGCCAACTCAAGATAGTCGGTTGACATAAAGCCAGTAACTTTATCTAAATTGCTGGGACTAACAGGTGCATTATCAAATATGGTGTCGCTCGTAATATGGTAATTAATAACGATCGAATTCAAGCCACCATGGCCATTAATAAAGTCCGTCCCAGCGACAGCATCAATGGTATCGCCTAGCCCATCACCGTTAATATTTAACTTCAAAGACTCGTAGTCACTCAAGAGCATTAGAATTGACTGATCATTAACCGATTGAATAGCGGAGATTGAAATTGCATTTACAGGATCACTCTGTGCAATGCTATAAATTTGATTGATTTGTGTATTTAAGGCATCTAAATTAGCGACGATCAGAGCACCAGCGTCAATAATATTGACTGGTGTTGTCGGCCTAGTGACATTAAAGTAATTCGCCGATTGAGTGCTAAGTGAGGCCAAGGTAAATCCAATGGCATCAAGCAAGTGTAAATCGGCCGCAGTTAAATATTGGTCCGTAGAGCCAGGGTTGTAATACTCGCTAAAGGCATCGTTGGTAGTGTCATAAACGGCACGAGAAGCTCCAGATGGGCTACCATTTAAAAAGTCACTCGGGTCAGACGAGACCCCAAAATAAGCTAATTTTGTAATGCCACCATCAATGGAAAAGTAGGCCTGAGACGATGGAATGCTCCCGCTAAAAAGCAATTTTCCTGGGGCAGTAAACCGAAATAAATCAAATGCATCTGGTGCACTGCCATTTGGCACTCTTCCAAGGGCATGCGTTAATTCATGCAATGCGACGCCTAATAACGCATTTTGGCTGATGTCTGTAGCAAATGTAGCGCTACCATCAATTCCTGTGGATGTTGATGATAAAAGCCCCCAAATTTTTAGCTGGGCATTCCACACAAGAACTGAACGCTGCCCTTGTACACTCGAGGCGTTTACTAGATCGTTAAAGCTTACATCCCCTACTGTTTTATACCTCTGAAGTAAGCTATAAACAGAAGCATACGACTCATATTGTCCATTACTAGGTCCAGCAGAAGCACCTCCACCAGTTCCGGTATCCGATATTTGCACGTTAATAGTCACGCTATTGGCAAGGGCATTAGCCAGTATTTGAGCGGCGCTAATTATGCTTGCCTCAAATGTGCTCGATGTAACCGTTGTATCCCAAACCAAATTAAATTTAAACCCACCTAAACCCGTAACTAGGCTGGGTGACAATGGGGTGCCTGATGGTGTGTGATTACTATTCGATTGCTGACTTGAGCTGTTGATAGCAATGAACTGCACTAGGCCAGCCTGAACCCCAAAAGCTTGCGGGTATGTATTCGCCAAAGAAAATGTTAGATCGTCCTGACCAGAAGTCCACCTCATTTCACACCCCCACCGTATTTTGAATTAGATAAAAATGCTAATTCAAAATATTACTTAGTTAAATTCGACAAACAACGTCTTCAT
>CAIYZI010000409.1 GCA_903930665.1 uncultured beta proteobacterium | reverse complement strand
TCCAGAATTCCGCCAGGCCCAGCACAAGGGCGCGCAGGCCGGGGCCGCGCAGCAAATCCAGCTTTTGCAGGAGACGATTACCATCCACCTCGAATGCCAAATCCAGGCGCTTGAGATACATGGCATCACGAACTTCCGCATAAAGTTGGCGCCCCATCCCGTAAGCGTTCCAGCTATCGGGATGCATGATAAGAATGAGATTGATTCCGTTCACCGCGTCAGCAATAAGTTTGAGTTCATTCAATTCAAAGGGTTTCGTATCCTCCGTTCTTTGATTCGATTGAGTAGCGGCCTTTGAATCCGCTGGCCAGCTACAGCCCAAACTGATGGCCTTTTTGCGCAGTCGTGGCAAGTCGGCCGGATCGTAGCAGGCGGCGACAATCTCCGACGCCCTTCCATCCCAATCGGCCCTCGGCACGAGGTAGGTTTGAACCCGCTCCAAGCGGCGCTCGGGGAAGCGAGAAAGAAATTCCTGCACATATTGAGGATCTTTCAATTCCGCCTTTCGGTAGTTACCGTCCTTGACCCAGGCCAAATCCGGCTGCGCCTCGGCCAGGAACACCGGCACCTCCAGCAACTTGTCCTGCTGGCAAGCAAAATTATAACATTGCCCAAGGGTGAGGTCCGTGACTCTGGGTTCTGGACTGCCGTCGCTCCAATGCCAACCGTCGGCGCGACGGATGAGTGTGTTGCCCAGGATGGCACACTTATCGGTTGAGGGTTTCGTTAATTCATTGACGTTTGTTGTTGTTTTCATTCGCTGTAGTTCGTGTTGTTTTGTTGCTGTGCTTTTGATCGTTCAATTACCGCCATGTTGACGGAAGCTGCGATTTTTGCGTTTGCCGGAATTATATTGGGCGAATCTCGCGTAGTTTTTGGCTGGAAGATTCAAATTGATGGTTGGTTTAGCTCCGCCAGCAATCGGTCGAATAACGACTCGAGATTGTCGTCATTGCGACGGTTCCAAAACTCAACCATGCCCAAAAGCAGGATGCGCCGTTCCGACGCCATCAGGACTTTTAGTTTGTTTATGAGTTCGTTGAATTCCACATCCCACTTTAAATCCAGACGGTCGCCAGCCATCGCCTCACCGATATCACTGGCAAGGTTTGTATTTGTCTGGGTGTCGTCAACGCTGGCCGTATAAGTGCCCCACAGGGAGTCATCCATCACCAGCTGCCGATGAATGCCATTCAAAGCATCGGCAACCAGTTTGAGCTCCTGCCGGGTGAACGGTTTTTGGAGCTCACGTTGTGCTGCCGGGTTAAGCTGTGGTTGGGATGGCGCCGGCCATTCATATCCGAATGTCTTGGTTTTGGCAGCGAGGTATGGAATGTCCTTGGCGTGAAACCGGCAGCCAGTGACCGTCGAAGCGCGATTCTCCCAATCCGTGATCGGGACAAGATAGGCGGAGACTGGCTCTTTACGTTTCTCAGGAAACCGCATCAGAAATTTCCAGACGACTGAAACTTCAGTTGTCCTATCCTTGGGGTAGCCGTTGCCATCCACCCAGGCCAAGGTTGGATCGCTTTCGGCCTCAAAGACCGGCACCTCCACGACCTTGTTTGACCGGATGCCAAAGTCGTGGAGCTTGTCAAAAGTATGGTCCGAGACTTTGTCTTCCTTGCTTCCGTCCGGCCAATGCCAGCCATTCTCGAGGCGTGTGAGGGT
>CAIYZI010000408.1 GCA_903930665.1 uncultured beta proteobacterium | reverse complement strand
CAGTCCCAAAATACCAAGGCTACATTGCACGTAGTAGGGTTGTTGAAGGAATGAATTTTGCATCTAGCGCCAAACTTGCCGTAGCTGAAATTTTTGCAAATCTTGGCCCTGTCGATATGCTCGAACATACCTCAGAGATATTTTCCTTTACGCCAACAAAAAGCGTTCAAGGTATCAATATTACTCAATCTGGCATTGTGGTTATTCGATACCAAGATAGCGTTGCCCGAGGCGAAAAAAATTTGTTGGTGTATCTTCCAACGAATGAGCCTGAAGCAGATTATCCAAGACCAATAGATTTGTCTTCACGGGAAGGTTCAAGCTGGAGCGGTCATTGGACTTGCCGTTCTCTAGCGACGGATTTAGATCAGGATTTGCTTCCGCCAGAATGTAGATCTGCTTCTAGGTAAAGCGTTTTTTAAATAGTGAGACTCATTAGTAAAGTAAAACTATCAAATATGGTAGTTTTACTTTCTTTTGATTCCTAGTCTTTTATTGGAAATGTTAATCTGCCTTCCACTCTCCAGATTTCCCACCACTCTTCTCAAGTAGTTTGATATCACCTATCACCATACCTCGGTCTACTGCTTTGCACATATCGTAAATTGTGAGTAGGGCAACTTGAACTGCAGTGAGGGCTTCCATTTCAACCCCAGTGGGTCCTGTGGTTTCTGTTTGTACTTGGCAACTGATACTATTTTCAGGCTTATTGATTTGAAATTGAAGGCTCACGTGTGTGAGGGCGATAGGGTGGCATAGGGGAATGAGGTCGGCCGTTCTTTTAGAGGCCTGAATACCGGCAATTCTGGCAATTCCCAAAACATCCCCTTTTTTATGGGTTCCTGCTTCAATAATTTCAAGCGTCTGTGCCCGCATAGAAATTTTGCCAGTTGCAACAGCGATGCGATGGGTATTGGGCTTATCGCCTACGTTTACCATATGGGCTTGGCCACTGGCATCAAAATGAGTTAGTTTGTTCATGGGATAAGTTTTACCATATAGACATGAAAGCGATAAAGGCATTGAAAACCCCTTCTTTATTTAGTCGCTTATTGGCATTTAAGCTCATCTGGGTGATAGCGTTATCTGGGGTTGCGACAACTTATGCAGCCAGTTCTGTACCTACAGGAGTCACGGGTGATGTCTCTGTTCAGGGTGATTCTGCTGCTATGCAAAATATTAACCGGGCAATGCAGTCGCCCGATGCTCGTTCTGCGAATTTGCCAAATCGTAACGTTGCTCCTACCCAGCCATCTATAGTTTTGCCAGATATGGGCGATCCTGGAGGTGATTCCTTAAATCGGATGGATGAGCGTCAATATGGCGAAATGATTATGCGAGAAATTAGGCCTGATCCAGATTATTCCAATGATTTACCTCTCTATGATTATTTAAATCAAATGGAGCGTCGTTTAATTGCCGCCGCTAGGCGCCTTCAATTGGGGGGTGCCAATGAGCAGGGTAGCGGCGCTTACAACTTCGAGATATTTGCAGTAAAAGATAGCAGCATTAATGCCTTTGCATTGCCAGGTGGATTTATTGGCTTTCATACTGGCTTAATTGTGAGTGCTGAATCAGATTCTGAGGTTGCTTCCGTTATGGGTCATGAAACTGGTCACGTCTTACAGCGCCATTTGGCACGTCAAATGGATCAGCAGGCAACCAATACGATGATTGCTTTAGCTGGTATTTTGTTAGGGGCGCTTGCAGCTTCACGTAATCCTGGCGCTGCTTCAGGATTAATGCAGGGTGGTCAAGCGTTAGCGGTCAATAATCAGCTTTCTTATTCTAGAGATGCAGAGCGAGAAGCTGATCGAATTGGATTTCAGATTTTGGATGCGAGTGGTTATGACGTTAATGGCGCACCAAGCTTCTTTCAGCGTTTACAAAGGGCTACAGGCATCATGGATAACGGTGTTCCTGCCTATGTCAGAACTCACCCATTAACGACTGATCGTATTGCAGACATGCAAGATCGAGCGCGCAATATCCCTACGAGAAATGTGCCTACTACAGTAGAGTTTTATTTCATCAAGGCACGCGCAAGGATGGAGCAATCTGGGACCTCAAGCGGCATGTATGACCTTAAAAATACATTTGATAGCTTGAGTAAACAAGCTTCCCCTGGAAAGCAAATGGAAGGTTTTTATGGGCTCGCACTGATCGCACAGCGTCAAGGTCATATTGATCAAGCAGAGACATACCTTCAGCAAGCGCGTAACTTGGCGCATGCGGCTAGCGCACCTGGCTCTCCTATCCAAAGACAAAGTCTTTCTTTGGATATCACCGCATCTGAGCTGGCTTTAGCAAAGGGAAAAAATGAAGAGGCTTTACAAATTGCGCAAGCAACCTTAAATGCTTTTCCTCAGTCTTATGCTGCAGGTGCGGCCATGATTAATGCGTATTTAAAATTAGGGCGCACGAATGATGCTATTAATTGGTTAAAGGCTCGTACAAAGATTCAACCCAATGAAATCGTCTGGTGGGGTTTGCTCTCCACTGCATATGATCAAGCCAACAATATTCCGATGCGACACTACGCGCTTGGGGAAAAGTATGCGCTCGAAGGTGCATGGCCTTCCGCAATTGAGCAATTAAAAATTGCCAGATCATCTGCAGGGGCTGATTTTTATCAATCATCAACTATTGATGCGCGCTTGCGAGAACTACAAAAACAATACCAAGAGTATCTTAAGGAGCAAGCTAAGAAGGGTCACTAGTCAGTTGGTTTTGGTGCGAAGTGAAATCGTTGGGCCAATTCTTGAGAATGTATTGGATCAAGCGGAAGTTTTTTGTCATTCCACTGCCAAGAACCTTTAAAGCTACAAGCGCTTTCTTCCACTTGGGCCAATTCTGAGAAAAGATCTAAGTCATGATCATGCAATAGGGCTATGCTTAAGTATTCTTTTTTACTAAAAGGATGACTTTGATTGTCTTCGTAAAAAGTTTGCTCAACGAGGCCGGAGATATAAATATTTCCACTCTCATCGCTCAATGCTCCTGCGGGAGTGAATATCGATTGACATTGTGTGAGGAGTTTTAAGTTTGAAGAATCTGGATTCAATTTCACAATCCATGGCGTTGCATCAAGGGTAATAAAAACACGTTGCGGCCCATTCTGAAAAAAGTATCTGCCCGATGCATCACATGCGTAATTTCTGGCAATAAACTCAGTTAGAGCCTCATGCCTGATGACGTTCCCTGATAATTGATTCTGCTGTGCATATTCATCTCTCATGCGCCATTGACCGCGGCGATCTAAGGCAAGCCATCCAAAGCAGTGAGGAACATCAGGCCACTTAACAATGGAGCGTAATACTTGCGGATCCATAGATTTAATGTAATCCGTGCGGTGTTGAAGGAGCGTCGAATGTATCTTCTGTAGAGTGACTAGCGTGGAGGTGGGCAATTCTCCACCCCTGGCTATCTTGAAGCAAGATTAAGGTAATGTTTAGGAAAAATTCAGCATCTACTTGATCTTCTCTTAAGTGGACAGCTTCTGTCGTGTCATAGACAGCTGCCCCTAAAACCGAATGGCTGATGCAGGCTATAGGCTCAAGAAAAAGTGCTTGTTTCGCTAGCAGTCTTTCTAGTCCAGCACGAATTTCTGCATGGCCACTAAGGCGTTGCCCCTCTGGAAGCACGCAGGTGATGGAGTCATCATCGAGCCATATTGCCAGGGCACCTTTGATATCTCGGTGCCTTAATGCCTCTCGCCATGCATCTACTACATCATCGGCATTATGAAAGAGTCTCGCAAGTTTAGGCATGGTGCACTTTCTGAGGCTTTAGTTATGAATCAAGAGATTTAATGGATTGGAAAACTTGTTCTGGAGAGATATCTTTGAGGCACTTCATATGCCCAAGAGGGCATTCTCTCTTGTGGCAGGGGCTGCATGACATATTGAGCCAAATGATCTTAGCTTTATCGGAAAGCGGTGGGGTGTGTTTTGGATCACTTGATCCAAAGATCGCAACTTGAGGGGTCTTAAGTGCGGCACCGACGTGCATCAAACCAGAGTCATTGCTCACCATAGCTTTGCTTAGGCCAATTAATGCAATCGCTTCGTCTAGTGAAGTGTCGCCACACCAGTTGTGAATATGGGCAGGATTGTGGGCACGTACTTGAATATTCTCAGCGAGCACGCGATCACTTTTGCTACCTAATAAAATAATTTGGGCATCTTGATTATCAGCAACTAAAGACTGCGCTAGTTTTGCAAAATATTCAGATGGCCACCGCTTAGTAGGGCCGTATTCTGCGCCTGGACAAAAAACATATATCGCATTCTGATCAATATCTGCTTTTGATAATTTCGTTTCTACAGACTGTAATGCGCTGGCAGAAACATTTAATTTAGGAATTATTAAACTCTTTGAAGCAACATGATCTTTTCTGATCAAGGCGGTGCCAAGCGCAAGGTAATGTTCCACCATGGGTGGGCGATTTTGCTTGCTAGGATTTTTTAAAGAAACATTAATGAGGCCTAAGCGTAACTCCCCGCGATAGCCAACTCGTAGTGGAATATTAGCAAACCAAGGTATTAGTGCGGATTTGAAGCTATTGGGCAATACAAAGCACAAGTGGTACTGTATTGCTTGAAGATGTTTTGCTAACTGCTTTCGTAAACCCCATTGCAGTTTTTTATGTTCAAGCTTGGCTTCAATGACTTGATGTACTTCTGTGCAGGCCCGGTAGATTGGTGCCACCCAAGGGCTTGCAAGAACATCAATTTGAGAGTTTGGGTAAGAAATCTTAAGCTGAGCCAGAAGAGGCTGAGACATGACTGCATCACCAATCCAATTTGGGGCAATAATCAGAATACGTTGCATATGGTGTATCCCGATGCGGCACCCCAACAACTGGAGTGCCGAAAGGATTTAATGACCGTGTGGCTTGGTGCCAGGAATGAGTTTGTACTCAGTGCCGCAATACGGACACTTAGCCTCGCCCGTAGTTTCAATATCCAAGAATACGCGTGGATGTGAATTCCAGCTGGCAGTAGCGTTAGTGGGGCAGTGCAATGGCAAATCCTTGCCATCAATCATCACAACTTGAGTATTAGTCATTTTGGGTTCCTAAATTACTTTACGTAAGTAAGCCAAGATTTATATTTATCGCTTCTACCGTAAACAGCATCAAAATAAGTCTGTTGAATTTTTTCGGTAATTGGTCCGCGCTTACCATCACCAATAGTGCGATCATCTAATTCACGAATAGGTGTGACTTCAGCAGCGGTTCCGGTAAAGAATGCTTCATCGGCAGAATAGATCTCATCGCGAGTAAT
>CAIYZI010000407.1 GCA_903930665.1 uncultured beta proteobacterium | reverse complement strand
TACTGTTTAGGGATTATGCGATTCTTTGGGAGGGGGCTTATCGAGTGTCTTTGGGGCAAATTCCATTTACCGATTTTGGCACCCCGGTTGGCCCAGCATCTTTTTTGATTCCAGCGATATTTTTTAAATTATTGAATCCAAGTTGGCTTGTGCTCCAGATGGCGCAATTGTTCGAGAATGGATTATTAATAGGCTTAGCATTTTTATTATTAAAGCGTTTGCAATTTACCCGTGCCAATATCAACAGGGCAATTGCATGCTTTTCTTTTTTTTATTTAATCTTTTTATCTCATCCTTGGTATAACTCTGGCGCCTTTCTTTGTTTTTTAGCATCGATGGTCTTATTGTTGGGCTCTGGTTACACTGCAGTTATTGCTTCAGGCCTGATGGCTGGCTTATGTTTTTTGAGTAAGCAAGACTATGGTGTGATGAATTTCTGCCTAGGGGCGTTGGTTATTGTCCTAACTCAGGCAGATCAGACTGGCCCCTATAAAAAGTTAGTCTTTCATTTTGGGGTATTAAAGGATCCCAAGCGGATGGGGATTATTTTTGGAGCTTTATTCTTATTCTTTGCGGCATTTATATTGCCAATTGTAGGGTTGATTCTCTCGGTCGATAGTTCTCAATTTTTCTACTGGTTTAACTATGGTCAGCCACCCCATGAGATTCGAAAGATTCATATTTGGGACTTCGTCAATCATGGCAATTTATTTGTTCCAGCATGCATCGGCTTTTATTTTGCATATCGTACCTTGCGTATAGATTTGCTGTTTGCCGGCATTTTCTTTATCTGCTCGTTTGTTGTTTTAAGTACGAGCGGACTCGATTACACCGGCTTCTACTATTTTTTGTTCCTGCCTTTGTTAGTGCAAACGGTCATTGATCGGCAGATAGTCAAAAAGAAATGGATATCTATACTACTTTTAATAGCAGTTCTTTCCTGCTCTGCTTTTCCAATTAAGTATCTCTATCGACTGGTGCAGACTACAATTTTAGCTAGGGCAGAGCCGTACTCCTTTCGTTATCTTTATGTAACAAGGCCAGTACAAAGTTATCCTCCAACAATGCCTTATTTTCAGAATGTGATGGGCTCCGATGACTCTGTCCAAATGATTGAGCAGTTGCAAGAAATAGCGAAAGATCAAACTGCTGCACTCAATAGGCAGGCTAATTCAGGTTTAAAAGTGCTCAACATGAGTGAGCTCACACCTTTATATGCCGAGCTGGGGAGTGTGCCACCCCTGCATTATCCTTTGTGGTATCACACCAATATTGCATTATTTCCCAAAGAAATAGCATTGATTGATCGTGATATAGATAACACTGTTTTTGATGTTGTAATTTTGCAAAATGCCCATGGACAAGGAAATTTTGAAGAGTTCTTGGCTCGTCTGCAAGGTAATTCACAATACCAAAGCTTGCGTGAAAAAGGGTTTGTATCGCCTTCAACCTCTACTGGGGATGATTGTCGTGAAGGCTACTGCCCTTCTCATATTTATGTCTACGTGAGAAAGAGTGTATTAAAGTAATTCTTTATTGGATTATTTTGCCATTTGCTGCCTGAGTTTTTCGGCGTCCCAGTTGAGCAGAGCGCTTACTTCATTATCACTCAGTGGATCTAACTGAGCGGTAGGCCCCACTCTGCTGATGACATCAAAGTAACAACGCAGTTGGGCCATCTTAGCTAAATTAAAATTCGGCTTAACGAAGACACCTGTGTTTTCAATAAAGATTAACTCTGGCAATTGAGCTTGAGAATGCGCGGCAGAAAAAAAACTTTCCCAGGAAGGATAAATGAATGCTTCTTTGCCGAGAAATACGGCATGGTCAGGATACAGCACCCAATCGTATTGCAGTCTGCTATACAGATTGGGATCAAACGCTAAGGCTTGTACCTCAATATCTGCAAATGGGATATAGCGCTCTTTGAGTTCATTGGGTACAGTAGGTAGATGAGCTGGAATACAAGGCACCGGAGTGGATCCGGCGCAGATGGAATGAAGGTTTCTTAATAGGACCCTAATTCCATCAGCAGAGTCGGCGCCAATGACAATGCCGTGATTTTTTAAAAAAATGACATTTGCTTTTAGGTTATTGGCTAGAGCTTCTTGTATTGCTTTGGCTAATTGTGGTCCTGGTTTGTGATATTGAACAAAGGCAATCTGAAGCTGCCCATTTTGAGACTCATTAAATAGCCTACCAATAATTTTTTGACTATCCTTATGAATAAGGTGTGTAAGCACTTCAATTGCATGCAAATGCACTACAACCTTTTGTGACATTAATGCATGTAAAGTGGTTTCAATAGAGGGGCGTAACTTATGTTCGCCAATCACTTCTGGACTGGATTCAAAATCATTTTTTACTAGATGATGACTGAGTTTTCCAAGATCTACCGGTACAAAAATATTATCTTGATCTGCATGGGCCAGCCAGGTTCCGGATCCTTTGATCCAAAGTACATTGCCTTCCTTGTAAGAGATGTTACCACCAGCCCCTTGAACCATTAGCGGGTCTTTACCTAGCTCTGCACAGAGCCGATTGATCTCTTGATGTAGGGTGGTCATAGATTGGTGCCTGCTTTTATCTTTCCGTATTTGTAAGTTTCGATAGCAAATGACGCACATCTTTAAAATCTTTAAAGATCGCGTGAGGGGTATTAGAACCCTCTCCAAGATGAACCCCTTCATGGAGTTTTTGCAGTGTCACCGCATTAATTGTTTCTTTACCACCGCGGATATCATTTACTGGATTGTCGCCAATCATCCAAATACAGCCACCTTTAGGTTGCATTTTTTCTAGAGCAATTTGAAATGGTGCCTCGTGGGGCTTATCAAAGCCAGCCTCTTCGCTGGTGACGATGTAATTAAAGTAGCGGTCTAGGCCAAAGTAAACTACTTTTCGAAATTGAATTTGAGCGGTTAAATCAGTGACGATTGCAGTGGGAATGCCTAAAAGACGGAGGTCATCCAGCAACTCTTTTACATTATCAAATAGCACAGCGTTGGCTAAAAAAGTGCGCCAATAAGTCTGCTCAAAATCGAGTGCAAGTAGTACCTGTGAGCCAAGACCCATAATTTCCAGCATTCGCTGTAAATAAAGCAAGCGGCTATGGGATGAGGCAGTATGACCCAGGCGGGCTTTAATTTGTTGACGCGCTTCATTAAATGCGGCATCAAAGTCTTTGGCGCTAATTGAGAAAGTGTTTATTACCTTTTCTTTAACAGCTTGCTGAGCAGCCATATGAGCTGGATCATATGGATACAAGGTGTTGTCCGTATCAAAAAGCACAGCATCAGGTAGTTGCGTAAAACGACTTTCGTCAAGGATTTTTATCATATAAATCTTCTGGTCAGTGCCTGATTGATGTGGGATAAGGTAATGAGTTGCATCAGACCAAGAACACCATTTTGCCATTGGGGCTCAAGATCCAAGAATTCAAATATTTGCGGGCAAATAAGAAGGGCTGCCATTTTGATATCTTCCGCAGTGGTTTCACCTTCAATACTCAACTCAACCTCAGATCCATCGTGGTTTGTGTTCATATCAACATGTAATCCACAAACGCCAATTAGTACTCGCTTTAAGGAGAGTTCATTAAATCCATGACGCGATTGAACGACTAGTTTTAATCTGGGCGGCAATTGCTCAGTAGCTTGTTGCAAGATTGCTGGATGAATAGGGCGCAAGCTAAAAATCAAATCGGCATGAGCTGCTTGCGGCCTAATGAATTTTTCTGAGTCCGGTTTTCGTTTTGCAAGTGCTTCCAAGACGCGCTCAATGGTGTAGCCGCGTTTAGTCACATCTCGTTGAACTTTGAAATAGGTGCGCAAATCTTCATCAATATCTAAGTAAATGCTTAAGTCATAACATTCGCGCAGTATGGGAAGGTATAGGGCATGAAGTCCACTAGCTATGATGATGTCGTTACTTCGAACTACAAATGGCCGACTCATCTTTCCACTATCGTGATCGTAATGACTTGCCTGTATGGATTTCCCATCAGTTAAGGAAATTAAATTTTTGGCAAAAGCTTCTAAATCATTGGCTGCCGGATTGATGTGTGTCATTACCTGCCACATGGGTTGATGACGATCCCAGAGGTGATAGTCATCGCCGGAGATGGATGCAACGGAGTGGGCGCCAAAAAGAACGCTGACGGCATTGGCAAAGGTGTCTTTACCCGCACCCGAATCACCTGCGACCCCAATGACAAAAGGTTTTCTGCTAAGTCTAAAAAAATCATTACGACTGATCGCTTCGCGCCAAATTCGTACTGCTAAGACGAGGCCCGTCGCCACCAGAGCGGTATGGGTGAGAGAGGTAATGCGTGAATTTAATATTTGGAAATTAGCCGTTTCCACGGCATTGATTAATAAATCAGGCTGCTGTGATCCTGTAAAGAGAGCGGCGCTCAGTACGTATAGTGCTGAAAAGAGCGAGGTGATATAGATTGCAGCTCGATCCCCAGAGACTTGATAATTAACCAGCAGCGGCAAAATCCAAATGAACCAGCCTGGGGACGCGGGCGTTAATAAAACAACTAGCAAAAACGCCATTCCTAAAACAGCATTAAAGAGTTCAAAATTCATGCGCTTAACCCGCCAAGCTGCATAAAGCATCAGGAGATAGGCTAAGGGCACCAAGTAAATTGTCGTATTACGAACGAGGCTGATCGAGAGTTGGTATATTTTTTCAATCTCGGGGTTGCTGGCGAGCATGCTTAAACCCGCTTGTGAACATAAAAATGGGATGAAAAAAAGGCAAAATCCCAGAGTGATTCCGGCAAGGAACTTTCCAAATATCTGACGTAGACCTCGATTATGAAAAAGATAAATTAAAAAGAAAGGCAAACTCAAGATCATGCTGAATTTGGCAGAGATGGCCGCCAAGAGTAAGGTACCAGCAAGGGTAAGGCGGTGCTCTTTAATGCAGTAAATGGCCCCTACCAATAAGAAAACAGGCACGATATCGTTGTAACCCAGCCAATAGCTTGCAATCAGACTAATCGGCGAAAGCCAATAGATGGCTAAGAGGGTTGTGTCTTTGGCAGTGATTAATTTACGTAAGAGTAGTAGCAAGCCAAAATCAGCTGCAATCAGGCTGAGGCCATATCCATAAGATAGCGGAATGGATAGGGCTTTGCACAGAAGGCAGAGTGGGAGAAAAAATACCCACATCGCATAGCCATATGGAAAAGCAATTGACATTCCGCCCTGGCTAAGCCAGGCTTGCCATGGATCTAGA
The DNA here is from genome assembly GCA_903930665.1 of uncultured beta proteobacterium. Lineage (GTDB taxonomy): Bacteria > Pseudomonadota > Gammaproteobacteria > Burkholderiales > Burkholderiaceae > Polynucleobacter. Next base: position 6,224 of record CAIYZI010000407.1, on the reverse strand, counting down.
GTAAATCCACTAATGCTGTTGCTGAGAAATGGGACATACAAGTTGGCGACTGGGGTTGGCAGCAACATGCCTATGAGGGCAATTCTAATTACTAGACCACTGATGAATAGTGGGTTCTTGCAGTAGATGAGCAGCTTTTTCATGAGCGCTTTATGCTACTTTCCGCAATCTTCTTAAGGCATTCTTGCCACAATTTGGGCTGCTTAGTGCAAATGGCATCGGCTTGAATCGATCGCTCGTGTAAGAGATTGGCGAGTAGGGGAATTTCGGTATCAAAGGGTCTGCCTTGTAACTCCGGAGATACCAGGCAAATCTTGAACCCAGCACTCTGCAATCTCAGTGCATCTGAGCCAGACAGTGGGAAATGGCTAAAGCAGTCAATCCATGCCCAGTTAATTTTTCCCGCCAGAGTAAGAGCGGTTTCAATTGATTCAAATTCAGAAACCCGAACGGCGCAGTTGCGCTCACCCAATGCAGACCATTTAATAAGGAATGGGAAGGACTGATCCAAAAAGAAATAATCTGTAATCGCATATTTTTGCATGAGCTCAATCAGACGAGCCTCCAAACCTTCTTCTTTGACATTCAGAATCAAGGTTTGATGCTGATAGTGTTTCAACCATTCTTCAAAATCAACGCCCTCTTTGAGGGGGTCATGATGAATGATTAAGCGATCGCTGTTTGAGCGAATATCGACTTCAATGCCATATTCGGTTGAAGTCGCTTTTAATTCTTCAATCGTATTACGACGATGCGAGATTAACCTCATTTAGATAGCCTTTTTTTCAGCTCAAAACTAAAACCCATCGTTCTACGAATAAATTTCATTTTTGCTGCCCAATTGACATTCCAGTGGGATATTCCATGTGCACGCTCACCAAATTCTACGGGAAAGCGGTAAACCGGTAAACCTTGATTGCGAGCTGTAAAGTACGCATACAGGTCGAGGGAAAAATCATGCGGAGGATTCTGCCAACTCTTGAAAAATTCTCTTGAAAACATATTGGGTTGGGCATTGATATCCCATAAACGAGTTTTCAATAAACAGGTCTCAAAGATGCTCATGCCGATCGTAAATATCACATCAGCCAAGGGGCGCTTAATTCGCTTACCTTTGACGTAGATGTTTTTATTATTACCATGGCTGGTAAAGAATTCGAGTCCCCTTATTACATCTTTGGGATCTGTTTGCATATCCGCATGTGTCCAGGCCAATAAATCACCTTGTGCAGCATTTAGGCCCGATAGAATGCCGAACCCATAACCTTGATTGACGGGTACCCGAACAGTGCGACAGTGCGGGTATTTTGGCAATAGAGTCTGTAGGACTTCAGCGCTATTATCGGTTGAGCCATTGTCTACAAGAATGACTTCAATATCGGGAAGCTGAGCAAGAGTGGCGCAGCGATCTAATAACAGAGGCAAATTTGCCGCTTCGTTATAGCAAGGAATGATCAGAGAGAGTTTCAAGAGTTTAATGGGCAGTTAATGAAAGGGAAGTGAGCTAGTGATCGGTAAAAACAAAAAATTTCATGCCAATGAAATTGAGCGTAGCTGAAACGCCAGTGGCTAGAAAAAAAGCAATATAGATGATGGACTCAGTAGTGAGAAGACTGTTTGGCAGCCAAGCAATGCTTAAATGGTTTATGAGGATATTGGCGCTTAATCCCAATAGATAAACCAAGATAAAGCGAGCAATACTTCCAGCCCGTGTTTTTTGCTGACCAAAAGTCCAGAAGCGATTAGCAAAGTAAGCAAAGATAGTCCCACTGATAAAGCCCAGGCCCTTTGCAAGACTGACATGATCAAGGCCTAGCTTAATAAGTCCGCGATAGGTAAAAAAATCAATGGCTACAGTAAGTAGACCAACGACAATAAAAATACCCAGTTCACGTTTAAGCATTGGGTAGCGAGGGAATCATTGCAGCATAGCGGGTATTTAGTTCCACCAGTCTATGACGATCGATCCGATGATCGAGTTCAAGACGGTAGGGATGATGAGCCCATTTATGAAAACAAGACTGCCAATATTCAAATGTCTTAAGATCGTTGGGCGTACCCCAAGAGATAAAAGAATCGACCTCAAAAATATGGCAGCGTAAACCCATGGCAATTGCATCATTAATGCAGGAGTCTAAGTAGAACTCACCATTGATGCGTCCATCACGAGCAATTAAGGCATTGATTGATTGTCTTGCGTCACTCGCATTTTTGAATGTAAAAGTCCCAATCACAATCGGATCCGTGCTTGGTGAGCTCAAAGGAGTCTTTACGGAGATGGTGTTGATACGTCCCTGCTTATTGGCATCAATCCAGCCAAACATCTGTGGTTTACGTATGGCATTGGCATGTCCTCTTACAGCCCAAACCAGGATATCAATATCTGGATTACCAATCAACTCTCGGTAGGCTCGATGATCAAATAAGACACCATTGTCGCAAGCACCAAAAGTAATGGGGGCGATATCAGGGGCACCGGATTTTTCTAGGGCATCTAATCCAATCAACGCTGTGCAGGCTTGCCCTTCGGTCAGACCAGGGACCAGGGTAATAGCTGCATTGGGAAATTCATTTTTAATAGATTTTTCTATTTCAGCTAGTCCCGGCATATCGGCGCGCAATACCAGGCTTTGATATTGAGAATTCGGCAAGTCTTTGATGGCTTGTATTGCCATGGCTTTTCCAGACACTGGAATGAGGGGCTTGGTGAGGGTGTAGCCTTCATCGGCAAAGCGTTTTCCCATTCCCGCCATCGGAATAATCAGTGAGCCAGATGCGGGCGATGTCTCCTCATGAGCTAGTAGCCTTCTGAATGTATCAGACCAGGCCTTGTATTCATTTAGGTCCTCAGGTGTTCCCCATTGCATAAAATGCTGCAAAGGGTACACAGCCACCTTCATACCCTCGGCTAGCATAGGCTTATAGGCTAGGCTGACATAAAACTCACCACCTACATTGAGATTTTGTGCCATCGCCTGCTCAAACGCAGTGCTCATGATTTCTGCGCTAGCAAAGTAATAGGTGCCACTAGAAGCAAATTCTTCCATGCGGTTATCGGTATAGGGTTGCTTTTCTTGAATATCGGCAACCCAACCGCTTCCATCTTCTGATTCTATGTTGGTGACTTCTTTTATATAGGCGTAATTGGTAGTTCCCAATGTGTGCGGATGAAAGCCTTTGTAAGCTGGGATTGCTCCCGCACAAGCTGTGCTCGCAACAAACGATTTAAAGCGCTTCCAATCCCAGTAACACGTGAAATCACAATAATTAACAATGACTGGACGATTGGGGTCAAGCAAGTGCTCTACTTGGCGAACTGCATTAATGGGGCCCAGTTTATGGGGCGCAATACCTACAATGCGACCAGTTGGGCATAGATCTTTTAGGATTTGCGCCATACGGTATTCGGGTATTGATAGGTGCTCCTCATTACAGATGAAGATAAACTCTGTTTCACCAGGAAATAAGTCAATCACATGCCCAATAATTGGGCGACCATCAACCTCGATAAGGGGCTTAGGGACGGCATAGCCAGCACGCCGAAAGCGCTCTCCAAAGCCTGACATGGGAATAACGATTTGCACGGATTTCCGATCAAATAACATGAAACGTCTTAAAGTGGCCGCAAGACCAAGTGCTTGATACAAATTATAAAGAGATGTAGCCAGGCTAGCAGGCCATTTATTCCATCCCAATTGATTGGCATATGTGGCGTTAGCTCCTTATCTGGGACCAACGTTGATTTACTAAAAGGAGGATAAGGAAGAGGGCATTAGAGGCCAGTAAGAGCAATATGAATGGTAGATCATGATATTCAATCAAATAGGCATTGATATTTTCAATGGGCTTAAAACAGAGCCAACTATCATCGCAGATGAAATAGGGGATCTTTTGTCCACTGGCAACAATAGAAAAGTTTGTGTAGGGGGTTATCTTGACACGAACTGTATCGTTAAGAGAAAAATTGTCTACATGAATAGATACTTGATTTGGATGAAAGTCGATTGAAGCGGCACAGTTTGTTTGCTCGCAGGTCACAATCTTTCCTGGCTCTTTCAATTTAATTAGCAAGTGATCCTGGTCTTCATGGGCAATCAGATAATCCGGTTGCGGAAAGAGCGCCTTTGAATATTCACGCTTATTCACCCATAAAGTGGAGACGCCCAGTTTTTGATATTGCTGGTAGCTTAAGTTTTGAGGTTCAAAATAATTAACGAGGTCTTTGTGACGATTCTCATTTGCTTGGACGGTTTCATAGCCCTTTGCGAAGACTAGGCCCTCATAATTTCCTGCCAACCATGTATTTAAAATGAGATGAGCACTGGGATCTGGATCTAGATTTCGAAAATTCGTTACTTGTAAGATTCGAGAATTCCCATCGGAAAATTGCTTAATTGTTCCTAGGCTAGAATTTACTTTTTCATAATCAACATTGTTCCATTTGTGGGCCGAATAACCCCAATTATGAATGAGGTATATGCCGGTTGAGAGTAGAGCAAAAATGCAAAAGTAAGTTTGTATTTTTGTATTCCAGGATTTACTCCAAAGACAAACAGCAAAGACAGAGGTAATTCCGCCAAAAAACCACCACTTTTTTGGAGTGGTTAATAGCATTAGGGCTGAAATATGCCCACCAAATTCCTTGCCTAAATCGATGCTTGAAAGGAGTAGTAAAAAAATACTGGTAATACTTAGACTAACCCATAACAACTTAATTGACTCGCCTTTTAAGAATTGTCGAAAAACTGCAAAGAGACTGATCAAGCATCCAATTACCCAAATAGATTGACCTTCTGATGAGCGATTATTCAAAATTCCAAAGCGTAAAAAATTGTAAATCTCAGTTTTGTGAGGGTTATTGATAGAGCGCCAAGTGTGACCCCAGTATTCCAACTGGCAATAGATCATTGGAGCAAGGAGTAGTAGGGCGATGATTTGATTTCTGAGGTAGACCCTAAATAGCTGTTTATTAAATAGGGGGAGTAGGAATAGAAATTCGACTACTTGCACATATAAGAAGAGCTGGGGATTACCGCCAAATACCCCTAAATATGTGGTGATAAGAAGTAAGCAGTCATTTGCCCTATTACTTTTTTTATGAATTAGAAAATATTGCCAATAATAAATTTTGGCAATCATTAGCAATTGCATTGGCAGCGTGTAATACCAATTCACTGAAAATTGACCCATAAAAGAGCCGACTCCAGCACATAGAACTAAAAGGCCTTGCATGCGAATTGGTATGGAGAATGCTTTCGCAAATTTGAGTAATAAAAAACTAATGGCAGTGAAAAAAATTAGCGCCCAAAGATTGATGATCCAGCAGGGCGCTAAATGAAAAATCTGAGTGATGGCGAAACATAAAAATAGAATGGGAGAAAAAATCGCGTAATAAGGGCTTTCGGCTATACGTATGTTGAGCTCACCTGGATGCATCCAGGGAAACTGACCCCGTAGCATGGCTTCAAATGCATATTTAAAAACAGGGGTAAATTGGGAAAAATTATCATCCTGATTAAAGTATTCAGGATTTGTTATGAGGTAAAGAATGGGTAATAAAAAAGCAATTACCCATGACTTATCGATAAGTTGCGATCTATGGGAGCGAATCAATTCAACAATCATTTAATAAAGTCAGCTGTAAAGCGCTGATGTAGCTTTTGCGAACGTATCACTAGTATCGTGGTAACAAAAGAGGCGAAAAAGGCAATGAGTAAACTCGACATCTGATCATTATAGAATTTAAATTCAAATGCCAAAAGCGCTATTACCCCTAAATCCACCAAATTAGCGATTTGTTGGGGATTAGCCTCACATTAACCAATGTCTATTGAATAGGCTAATTAGGGCACCAAACTCAAGAATAGATACTCCAAGAAAATAATCAGATGCAGCACGCCCTGTAAGAGGGTCGTTTTACCAATGGCTAGGGTCAGCGCACCAATAAAGAAGGATAAATACATCAGGACCATATTGAGGTCACTAATACCTAAGCTCAGTGGCAGATCAAAGAAAATCGCAATCGCTGCCACCGTCGGGATAGTTAACCCAATACTGGCTAATGCTGATCCCAGCGTGAGGTTGAGGCTACTTTGCAAGCGATTGGCTTTGGCGGCTCTGACTGCCGCAAAACTCTCTGGTAACAACACCAAAAGCGCAATCGCAATGCCTACTACTGTTTTGGGTGCCCCTGCATTTTTCACTCCTGCTTCAATAGCGGGGCT
>CAIYZI010000406.1 GCA_903930665.1 uncultured beta proteobacterium | reverse complement strand
TCAACAATCGCCGCGCTCAGTCGCTGGAGAGACCGCAAGTTCGGCTACGCAGACAGACTACTAACAATTTCAACCGACCGCCTTGTAAAGCGTGGCTTGTTTCCGCCCATCGCGCCAATTGCGCTTTGCCCGATTGGCGAGGAATGGGCGCGCGCCGAAGACCTGGTGAAAGCGGTCGACCGCGAATCGGATAAGGAAGTACAGCGAAAAACGCTTAACGTTGGCTACCGCTACCTCAGGGTCAGTTCGCCGTCGCTGGAGGAACTTGAGCGGGTTTCGGAGCTGGCGCGCACTTGTGACTTTGTAGCTCCAGACATCGGCAGGCTTCTCGCCCAAGCGAGGGAGCCCAAGCGTGAGGATAGAAATTCCGCTCGGCACTATGTGCCGGAAACGCGGGAGAAACGAAGCGACCCGGATTGGGATGTCCTATTCAAGGGGGTCGACCTCACAAATTCCACCGAACTACGTGCTGCCTATCTGCACCTCAGGACGTTTGACCCGCCCTATAAGACTGATGAGTTCCACCAGGAAGCACTGCACCGATGCGGTTTAGGCCGAGCGGCCGAGTTCTGTCTAGCGATTGCGCAGTGGCCAGACTTTGGGACCTATGAACTCAGGCAACTTTTCGGCGTGCTCGGAAAACATAGTACCAAGCCGGTTGCTCTGCGCAAAGCGATGGCGGAAGTGGTGTTATCCGTATGCCGAACGAATCCAGAATCGGCTAGGCGAAAAGGATGGTGGAGCTCGTTTCCGTACAGGGAGATTGTTGACGGGGGCATTGTTAGCGACGGCGAGATTGTGGACGCAGTGCTTGAAGGGTTTCTTGCCAAGGTCACAGTGCTGCCAGCAGGCGAGCTATTCCAGATGTTGGAGCCGTTGGCCTCTCGTTTGACAAGCGATGAGGCGGACGACGCACTGCACTTTGGGTTATCTCTCCTCGAAAGTGACCTTCATCCTGACGATGGCGATGGACCCTGGAACGAGGGCATGAAGCCGCTCGAGAGCTGCGAGGCTGCACTGGCTGGTTACCTCTGGGCGGCGTTAGGTTCACCAACCACTTCTGTACGTTGGGAGGCCGCACACTCCGTTCGAGCGACTATCGAACTTGAATGGACTCCGGTTGTGAATGCGCTCGCGAAACTCGCAGTCGTGGGTTCACCCGGAGCGTTCGTCGACAAACGATTTGTCTTCTACGAATGGCATTCCCGTCTGTGGCTAACCATAGCGCTGTCTCGGTGTGCGGCCGAGCACCGCAACATGGTGAGCATTTTTGGCGAATACCTTTTGGCGTCAGCCAAGGAAGAGCACGTGCTATTGCGCCATTTCGCAGCCTGCGCCTTACGCCAACTACCTGAACTCTTAGGGGAGATGACCACGCTGGGCGTCCCTGAGAAAATCAATGCAAGTGAGCTTCCACTCGTTGAGCATGAATCCTATAGGAGGCCTGAGGTAGAGACCCAGCAATCCAACGACTCATCGGGCGATGTGGTAGATAAATACTACTTTGGCATCGACATTGGCCCATATTGGCTTGAACCTCTCGGTCGAGTCTTCGGCATCTCGCCGAGTGGCATTACTCGACGTGCCGTCGAGGCCATCAGCGAACGTATCGGCACTCTCACCACCAAGCATGCCGACGACATGCGTTACAAAAGGGGCGTGTTTCAACACGAGCAAACCAGCCACTCGCACGGAACCATGCCGAAGGTGGAAGACCTAAACGTTTACGGCGCGTATCACGCAATGATGATAATGGCAGCTAGGCTGCTGAAGACCCACTCAGTCGGTAAGGCGAGCTACAGCTTAGAGGATGAGTTTAGCGAGTGGCTTGAACGTCATCTTTTAACGTGCAAGGACGGCAAGTGGGCTGCCGATAGGCGTGACCCTCAACTCACCAAATTTCCACCGGAGTCCGAGAAGTATGGCGACAAGGACTGGCGCTGGCAGGTAACGGCTGAGCACCTTGATAGTCTCCTAGAGACTGACGAAGGGCTGCTGGTAGTAGCAGGGGACTGGACAAGTGGTCCGCAGGAGTCCCAAGAGGCCATTTCTGTGACCAGCGCGCTGGTGCCGAGGGCCACCGCGACAGCGTTTCTCGCTGCGGCGCAAACTTGCTCGAACCCTCACGACTACTTTTTCCGGTTTGACGAAGAACAAGAGACTTCCGACGAAGACGAGGACGTGGTATCCAAAGGAGGCTCCCCTGAGCCCACATTGAAGGTGCGCTTTCATGGTCAGTTCAAACCTCGTCGTTGGATATCTGTCCAAGGAGAGTCCTACGGAATTGACGAATACGACCCATGGGGTGAACGTGTGCGCGTTCCGGGCGATGAGCCGAACGCAGCAACCATCTCGGCGATGGGCCTGACCTCAGTGGACCATGCGCGAAGATGGGTGACCAAGAGCGGTGCGCAAGTGCGAAGTGAGACCTGGACCCATTCGAACGGGTATGGCCGTGAGAAGGAAACGATTCCCGGTACCCGCTTGAGTGCTGACAGAGCATTTCTTACAGAGCTCCTCGCTGCCAATCCAGAGCACTGGCTTGTCGTCAGTCTCAGTCTGCATCGACGGGGTTCGCGATACAGCTCAAATGACGAAGATTCGAGCTCGTACCCACCCCCATATGTTCGCTACTACCTGATTGAAGAAGATGGAATCGCTAGAACGCTCAAACGCAATTATTGACCTCGGCAAGCGGCTTATCGCGCAGTTGAAGCTTGGAGATGATGAAACTGCTCAGTGGATGGCGCACGCACTCGCTGAGCGCATCAAAGATGCAGAAAATGCCCCTCCTGAGGCTAGAGTCGCGGCGCAAAGGTCCTGTGCGGAACTGGTTTTTCAGCTCTGGGAGCGAAGATATAGCCTTCCCACTCAACTTCGTCCCTTGAAGAGTCTAGAACCGCTTTTACAGACGCTCAACTCACTTGATGCGAGTAACGGTCCGCGATTTTGCTTCGTGCAGAAGCCCCCGGCTGACGTGATAGTCGAAGAAGATGTCGAGCAAGCGCTCAACTTAGCCGTGAAGCTCGATGATGCGGCGCGGATTTTGGTGCAGTACCTACTGGCCCAAGCGGCTGAGGAAGCCTCAGAAGAGACGCAGTCGTGGATTAATAGTGCCATCGACGCGGGAGCGGATGTGACGCTCGAAGTCCGTATTGCTAACTTTGTGGATGGTGGCCTTGACCGCTCCTCCGACGATGCGAAAGTTGCCCGTGAAAGCTTGAAGGACAAGATACGGAAGCTTGAGATTTTTGCATCCCTTGCGGCATCCTATGTAGCAGAGCTGAGAGCAAAGCACGACCTGCTGACCGATGAAGCAGGTGACACCGAACTCGGTGAAGAATGATGCGGTCCGCCTCTAATGTGTTGCGAGGGGCGGAAGTGGACAGCTCTATAGGGTAATTTCGTACGTGGTTGACTGGGCGGTGGATCAGCGACTCCGCTGCAGTGCAGTACTCTGGCGATCTGCCGTAAGAGTCCGGCGAACACCGTACTTGACAGTTGCGGCTCTTAGATGTCGACGAGATGACGAAGCAGGCCGAACGCGACACGCCAGGTCTGGCCATCACAGTCGAGCGTGGCAGTCTGCTGGTTCATGCGCACAATCAGAC
>CAIYZI010000405.1 GCA_903930665.1 uncultured beta proteobacterium | reverse complement strand
TTGCCAAACTCATTGGCCAAGCCTTTGGAACGGAGATGCGTGACTTAGGTGAAACCGATATCGTCATTGGTCGTGATGGGCGTTTATCAGGACCTACCTTGATAGAGGCCCTCACTGAAGGTCTAATGTCCACTGGTATTAATGTGATTGATTTAGGCATGGTGGCTACCCCCATGGTTTACTTTGCAGCCAATCAAATGATTGATGGCAAAACGCCCAAGTCCGGCATCATGATTACGGGTAGCCACAACCCACCCAATTACAACGGCTTTAAGATAGTGCTTGCTGGCTCAGCTATTTATGGCGAACAAATTCAGGTGCTGCGCAAACGAATTGAAGCAAAGCAATTTGCTGTTGGACAAGGCAGTAGATCCATGTTTGATATCTTCCCAATGTATTTGCAACGCATTATTGGCGATGTCAAACTAGCTCGCCCCATCAAAATTGCCGTAGATTGTGGCAATGGCGTTGGTGGCGCATTTGCTGGTCAATTATTTAGGGCATTAGGCTGCGAAGTGCAAGAACTCTTTTGCGAGGTAGATGGGCATTTTCCCAATCACCACCCAGATCCAGCACATATTGAGAACCTACAAGATCTCATTAAGAATTTACAAACTACAGACAATGAACTTGGCCTAGCCTTTGATGGTGATGCCGATCGTCTCGGTGTAGTTACTAAAGATGGTCAGGTAATTTTCCCGGACCGTCAAATGATGCTGTTTGCTAAAGATGTGCTGTCGCGCAATCCCGGTAGTCAAATTATTTATGACGTCAAATGCACGCGTAATTTAGGTATATATGTGAAAGATCATGGTGGCGAACCTGTAATGTGGAAGACGGGGCATTCGCTAGTAAAGGCCAAGCTGAAGGAAACAGGCGCACCCCTTGCCGGTGAAATGAGTGGGCATATTTTCTTCAAAGACCGCTGGTTTGGTTTTGATGATGGCTTATATACAGGAGCCCGTTTGTTGGAGATTCTTTCTCAAGAAAGGGATCCAAACAAGACATTAAATGATCTACCCAACGCCATTTGCACGCCTGAGCTACAACTCGCATGCGCCGAAGGTGAGCCTTTTGCCTTGCTCGAGACTATCAAGGTAAACGCCAGGTTCCCTACCTCAGAATCGATTAATACGATTGATGGTGTCCGGGTCGAATATGCTGATGGTTTTGGTTTAGCACGCCCTTCGAACACCACCCCAGTAGTTGTAATGCGTTTTGAGGCCGATAGTGATGCAGCGATTGCCCGGATTCAGGCCGAGTTTAAGGCTGTTCTGTTGGCCGCCAAACCAGATGCAAAGTTGCCCTTTTAGATTCCTAGCCATACTAAACGAAAACGTCCTCACTAAAAAGTATAACTAGCGGTAGCCCAGCCCCTTGGTTGTGTTGTTGTGTTGTCCGTATTAACTGCTTGGCCAGTTTGGCTATACAGGGGATTTTGGCCAATCTTCCATGCTACCAAAGCGCCGATTGCCCATCGCTCATAGTCCCATTTAATGCCAAAACCAGCATCCATTAAAGAGTAGGTGTTATTAGCATTAGTAAACCCTGCCAACCGGGGTAAGGATTTTTATATTGCTCCACTACGCCAGCATCAAAAAATTCGGTAAGTGTAAAACGCTCATGAATTTGATGACGTATCTCTAAGGTAAAAATACCACCTTGAGAACCGCCTGACTGGGCTACAGGGTAGGCACGCACACCATAAGGTCCGCCTAAATAAAACTGCTCTGCAGTATTTAGATTTTGAGATGCAAACTGTCCGGTAAGGCTGGTATACAACTGTGTATCCCCACTCTCCTCTAGTTGCTGAATTCGATTTGCTGCATAGCTCAGCTTGGCATAATTCGATGGCGTAATGACCCCATAGGCTGTGGGCGTCGTATTTGGTATGGAATACATGCCGTAATTAGCTCCGCTAGTAGCCAATATATCAAGGCGGCCAAAAATTAAGCTAACAGAGCCATTCGTTACAGCGCCATAGCCTAGCCCATCAGCAAAATTTCCGGATAATCCTGCAGAAAAATTATTAATGTTGTAGGCACTGATGACAGTATCGGTAATAAAGTTTCGGTTGTTATAGCTTTTAATGTCGTAATTGACGGTGCCATTCAGATTGGCGCCTTGACTACGCATTAAGGGATAAGCCGCGCTAATACCTGTTGTCCAAGCCTCACCTGCCCCGCCGTTATAAGCATAGCTACTCACATCCTTGTAATTCAGATAAGTTCCAAAGACACCAAAACGTAATCCATCGGGTGATACTGGTAAAGAGTAGCCGCCTTGAATATATTGCGAGCCCTGAGAGGCAATACCGTTCACTGAAATCAAATCACCAATACCACTGGGATTATTGAGATTAAGCGAGAAGACGCCTTGATTTGCGCCAGTTGTTCTGCTGCCGTAATTATTGAGCTCAACACGCCCTTGAGCAAAATCAGGCTGCGTTAGTTGAAGTCGCACATCCGTTTCACCCTCGCTCTCACCTACCTCAAGCTGGCTTGCAGCCATCACACCTGGAGTCTCGTTGAGAATAATAATAGCCCGCTCTAAAGCAGGCATGCTCAGTGGATCGCCAACCGGATTGGCGTATGTAATGTACTGAGCGGCACGCTCAGAGCTAAAACGAATTGGGCCATTGGGAGTTTCAACGACTACCTTACCGAGCTTTGCCTCGGTCACTAGAATTTTGACAATACCGCCTGCGATCTTTTGAGGCGGAAGAATTACTTGAACGGTATAGCCTTTTTTTCGATAGTAGGCTTGCACGGCTTCGCAGGCATTTTGCAAATCTTCAAAAGTGCTATTTTTGCCTGTCCATGGCTTTAATACCCCCTGGATTTCTTCCTCGGGTAGCGTTTTAACGCCATCTAGCATAAAGGAATTAACAACAAAGCGCGCCTCACCCTCTTTGGCTTGATTTGACTTTGTCCCCTCAGGAACCGTTGGCTCAGGCAAAGCAAGAGGAGATGGAAGTGGCAGCTGTTGTTGCAAGCCGCGCTGCAAAGCACCAGCATCCACTTGCGCAAAAACACTTAAGCTATAGCATCCAAATAAAATTCCAAATGCAATCGCCAGATTCTGGGAATATCTCAATCTGCAGATTAGGCGTGAATAGCGCATATTTTCAATAAATTCAATTAATTAGGTGATTTTATATGCAATATTCCAAAATGCTTTATCCGCCCATTGAATGATAATGAGGGCCCTTACCACTACTCTTTAATCACATTGAACAAGAGCAGGTTAAGATTTCGTATGAATTCAACTGTGAACACCCCAATTGCCTTTGACTACCGCCAGCAAAATGCTGCTGGAGCAACCTGTACGGCCCAAGCGTGGGCCAAAACCCCTCCCCATTTGCATGGCGCTGAAAAAGCTGCTGTTATCTCTCGAATTAAGCAACTATTGGTAGAAAAAGACGCTGCTCTTGTAGCGCATTACTATGTTGATG
>CAIYZI010000404.1 GCA_903930665.1 uncultured beta proteobacterium | reverse complement strand
TTGAGCAACTTGCGCTCACGATCACGTGTACGCAATTCAAGTGCATGCTCTTCTTCAATAGTGGCGCGATCCGCTGGATCTGGCACCAAAATATTTTCACGAAGATGTTCGGTGGTTTCAGACGCATTCTTTAACAGATCCTCCTTCAAACCCAAAAGCTTCTGACGGAAAAAATCTAACTGAGCGGCATTCATATAGTCCTTTTCGGACATTTTGAGCAATTCAGCTTCAGTTAAAGGCGTACCCTTTGGAGCCTTGCTACTAGCAGCCTTTGTGCTTGCTTTTGCAGCAGGCGCGGGTTTTGTTGCTGTTTTTACCGTCATCTCATTCTTTCCATTGGTTTGAAGCATTATTACTTCATTCTGCCAAAGTTTTACAGCCTTTTATCAATATTGACCGTGGCGCCGGATTGTACTCGCATTTTTTCTAAGCTAAGCAGCCCTCAAGCCCGGCCAGCAGGGTGTCCTTAGGCAGGTCTATGCCTATAAAGACCATACGAGTCTGCTTGGTTTCTACCCCCCATGGGCCAGCCAAATCGCTTCCCATCATCTGATGAACCCCCTGGAAGACCACTTTTCGGTTGCTACCCTTCACATAGAGTACGCCCTTGTAACGCAGCATTTTCTCGCCAAATACCTCCAAAATGCCTCCGAGAAAGTCTTCCAGCTTTTTATGGTCAAAGGGTTTATCACTACGAAAAACAAAGGATTGGATGCGATCTGTATGGCCAGAATGACCATGATGGTCATGACTGTGATCGTGCCCACATTGGCTATGGTCATGATGATCATGTCCGTGATCATGGACATCTTGCTCTAAAAAATGGGGATCAATATCCAATTTGGCATTCAAATTAAAGCCCTTGAGGTCCAAAACAGCCTCAAGTGGCACCACCCCTTTAGAAATCCCCTGTATTGGCGCCCGCGGGTTCATGTACATTAAGCGGTTGCGCAAAGCCTCGACCTCTGCAGGGCTTACCAAATCTGTCTTAGTTATAAAGATTTGATCGGCAAAACCTACTTGGCGCTGAGCCTCTTCATGCTCATTGAGTTGTTGTTGACCATGCTTAGCGTCCACTAAGGTCACAACCGCATCTAAAACATAGTGATCCGCTACGTCATCATCCATAAAAAAGGTTTGGGCAACTGGACCAGGATTGGCCACACCAGTGGTTTCAATAACCACACGATCAAAATGAATTTTTTTCGCTTTTCGTTGCTCCCAAAGTGTATTGAGGGCCTCAACCAAGTCGCCACGAATGGTGCAGCAGATACAGCCATTGCTCATCTGCACAATTGTTTCTTGACTGTCTTGGACCAGAATATCGTTATCAATATTCTCCTCACCAAACTCATTCTCAATCACAGCAATCTTTTTACCATGCCCCTCAGTCAGGATATGTTTTAACAAGGTAGTTTTTCCGCTACCTAAAAAGCCTGTAAGGATTGTTACTGGAATTAGTGCCATCGTCGATCCAATCAAAATCTATTAATTCATTACCAAAGTGGGTAAACCTAATATATTACCGAGTTCTCTAGGCTTTACCAGCCTTTGCCCGGGGATGCGCTTTATCGTACGCCTGGGCTAAGTGCTGAAAATCCAAAGAGGTATAAATCTGGGTGCTAGCAATGCTGGCGTGCCCTAGCATTTCCTGTACAGCACGCAAATCCTGTGAAGACTGCAAAACATGGCTGGCAAAGCTATGTCGCATCATATGGGGATGCACATGAGTAGGTAAGCCGGCTCGTATCGCTAAAGCACGTAAACGCGCTTGTACAGTGCGCGGGGATAAACGAGCCCCGCTGGCAGAGATGAACAAGGCATTTGATGCGACAGTATGCTCTGAAGTATTGCGAATATCTCGCCAAGAGCGCAATGATTGCATTGCTGGAGCACCAACTGGAACGGTGCGACGCTTGCCGCCTTTACCTAAAACCGTCACTTCAGCCGCATCCCAATCTAGCCAGCCAGCAGATTCCATTTGACGATCTTTGCTTGGCATTACATCAATACCTAAAAGCTCAGATAAACGTAAGCCTGAGGAATACAACAATTCCATAATGGCAGCATCACGCCAACTTTCTAAATCTTGCCTCTCCCGAGCCTCCTGAACCGCCTGACTTACTAATGCGATTGCCTGCTCAACAGATAGCGCTTTTGGTAAAGACTTCAGACGTTTTGGAGCTTTAACATCGTCAACGGGATTGGCTGTTAAATGCGTAGTGAGCTTTCCAGCATTAGCCTCGCGCCTAGCATCTTTTTCGGTAAGCCAGCCATACCATCCGCGCCAAGCTGACAACCCCCTAGCGATACTACGAGAGGATTTGCCTTTAGAGTGCCAGCGTCCAGCCCAACGGCGGACATGGGCGTTGGTTACTTTTAGCAACTCAATAGCGTCATCCGCGGCAAAAGACTGAAGCTCGCTTAGATCCATCCGATAAGCTTTAAGCGTATGCGCGGAAAGTTGTCGCAAAACGTGCAGCTCATGCAAATATTCTTGCACGAGCGGATGAAGTTCAGTCGACTGTAGCTTCATAAGCTTGGATGCGATCCATAGCCGCTGCAGTTAATTCAGCAATCTGGCGAAGATAAAACGCGCCCATATCTGCGGTAAACCGAGACTCATCTTTGCTTGCCAGCAAAAGTACTGCGGGAGATTGTTCAATACCCACACTTTTGCCCAATGGCAAACCAATGGCAGCCATGCTGTGCCATTCTGGTTGAATCGTTGTTTGCGTCCCCAATAAATCCACGCTTGATGCAGCCAATTCCTTTGCCGAACCGCACAATGGAGTATCGACCCAAGGGCCAAATGCGGAATTTGGAGACAAAATTTGAGCCGTCTCCACCTCAAATACCTCAGCCAAACCTGAAGTTACCGCAGCTTCAACCTCCGCCTTATTGTTAGCCTTCATCAAACGCAATAACCAGGCAACCAAGCTTTGCTGGGTCTTATCGTTACGACTACCAAAATGTAGCATCTCACTTAAGCGTCGATTAAGCTCTTGATTTTGCGTGCGCAATACCGTCATCTGACGCTCTTGTAAAGAAATAGCGCGATCTTCGTGCGGGTGCTTAATGCGAATTTCATTAAAGAGATCGGCATAGCGCTCGAAAAAGCCAGGGGTTGCTCGCAACCACTCTGCAACCAACTCTTCTTGCTCTGCTTGTTTTGGATCAATCGCGCTCATCTATCTCTTTCTTACTTTCTTGAAAACTTAAATACTGAATGAGTTTTAACCTAGCTTCTTACGAAGCAGTTCATTCACTTGTCCTGGATTGGCCTTACCCTGAGAGGCCTTCATGATTTGACCCACCAATGCATTAAAGGCTTTCTCTTTACCAGAGCGAAACTCTTCAACAGACTTTTCATTGGCCGCCAAGACCTTATCAATCATGACTTCCAGCTCGCCGCTATCACTGATTTGTCTTAAACCTTTAGCATCAATAATTTGATCAACAGAGCTTAGCGCCTTTCCAGCAAGAGCATCCTCCCAAAGAATTGCAAAAATATCTTTTGCAATTTTGTTAGAGATAGTGCCATCAGCAATACGGTTTAAAAGTGGGGCTAAGTGCTCCGCTTTTAATGGGGCGCTTACTGTAGCAATTCCCGCGCGATTTAATGCCGAGGCAAATTCCCCCGTCAGTAGATTAGCCGCAGCCTTCACTAATGATTTATCAACCAGCGCTAACAATTCTTCGAATAATTTTGCGGTATCTCGATCTTGCGTTAACAACAACGCATCATAGGCGCTAAGACCAAACTCACCTTGCCATTGTTCGCGCAATTGCGCGGGAAGCATAGGCATAGTGCCGCGAACAGCATCAATCCAAGCATCATCAATCACTACAGGCAACAAATCGGGATCCGGGAAGTAGCGATAGTCGTTGGCATCTTCTTTGCTACGCATACTACGCGTCTCTTGACGATCCGGATCGTACAAACGGGTCTCTTGAACTACAGTACCACCATCTTCTATTAACTCAATTTGACGACGTATTTCATATTGAATCGCTTCTTCCAGGAAACGGAAAGAATTCAAATTCTTAATCTCGCAACGGGTGCCGAACTCTACCTGCCCCTTTGGTCTAACTGATACGTTAGCATCACAACGAAACGAACCTTCTTGCATATTGCCATCACAAACACCCAACCAAACTACTAGGGTGTGCAAAGCTTTTGCATAGGCCACAGCTTCAGCAGCGCTGCGCATTACCGGCTCGGTCACAATTTCCAATAAGGGAGTGCCCGCGCGATTTAAATCAATACCACTTGAAGCTTCACCGTGAGGACCAATAAATCCTTCTTCATGAACTGATTTGCCCGCATCTTCTTCCAAGTGCGCGCGCGTTAATTCAATTACCTTGACTTCATCGCCCACCAAAATCTCTAGATGGCCGCCCAATACCACCGGTATCTCAAATTGACTAATTTGATAACCCTTTGGTAAATCTGGATAGAAGTAATTTTTACGCGCGAAGATGCTTGCCGGTGCGATCTTGGCCTCTACAGCCAAACCAAAACAAATAGCATGCTCAACAGCTTTGCGATTTAGAACTGGTAGCACACCGGGTAGCGCCAAATCTACTGGACAGGCCTGAGTATTTGGCTCTGCCCCAAAGCGAGTACTAGCTCCACTAAAAATCTTCGACTGCGTCTGCAACTGTGTATGGGTTTCTAACCCAATAACGACTTCCCATTGCATCATGCCACCTCACTCGCTTGACGCAAATGCCAATCACTTGCTTGTTGATATTGGTGGGCGACCTGCAATAAGCGAGCCTCCGAAAAATAGTTTCCGATCAATTGCAGACCAATCGGTAAATTATTGGGACTAAAACCACATGGAAGGCTCATCGCAGGCAAACCCGCCAAATTGGTAGAAAGGGTATAGATGTCCTCTAAATACATTTGCACAGGATCTTTAGATTTTTCACCCAAGCGCCAAGCAACATCAGGAGCAACGGGGCCAAGAATGACATCGCACTGATTAAATGCCGCCTGAAAATCAGCAGCGATAATGCGACGAATTTTTTGGGCCTGCAAATAATAAGCATCGTAATAACCATGCGATAAGACATAAGCGCCAATCAAAATACGCCGTCTTACCTCTGCACCAAATCCCTCTGTGCGCGACTTTTGATACATATCACCGAGATCGCGGTATTCCTTAGCGCGATGACCATAACGTACACCATCAAAACGACTCAAATTGCTTGAGGCTTCTGCTGGAGCTAATACGTAGTAAACCGGGATCGACAATTTTGTCTTGGGCAAACTCACTTCAATTAGCATCGCGCCCAAGTCTTGCAGTGCTTTTGCAGCAGCATTTACAGAATTAGCCACATCTTGAGCCAAGCCCTCAGCAAAAAATTCTTTTGGCAAACCAATGCGTAAGCCCTCTAAAGGCTTCCCAGGGTTAGTATTTCCCTCCCTCCAAGGCTGATTGAGGTAACGGCCATAATCTTCACCCGAATCTGCCAAAGACGTGGAATCACGTGGATCATGAGAAGACATCGCGCTGAGCAACATGGCGCAATCTTCCGCGGTCTTACCCATTGGTCCAGCTTGATCAAGAGATGAGGCGTAGGCAATCATGCCGTAGCGTGAAACACGCCCATAAGTAGGCTTAATTCCCGTCAAACTGCAAAAAGCGGCCGGTTGACGAATTGAACCACCAGTGTCAGTGCCAGTAGCAATGGGAGCCAAACCAGCAGCCACAGCAGCAGCAGAACCCCCAGAAGAGCCGCCTGAAACATATTGGGCATTCCAGGGATTTAAAACTGGGCCATAAGCCGAATTTTCATTAGATGAGCCCATAGCAAACTCATCCATATTGGTTTTTCCAAGGCAAACCATGCCTGCGCCAGAGGGGTTAGCCTCACTTGGAATACCTAGATTGGCAACAACCGTAGCATCGAAAGGGCTCAGATAACCATCGAGCATTTTGGAGGCGGCAGTTGATTTCCAGCCACGGGTTACAAACACGTCTTTATGGGCAACTGGAATACCGGTTAATTTTCCGCCTTTGCCAGCAGCAATTAAAGCATCTGCTGCATTTGCTTGCTCTAAACTTAAGTGAGCATTCACATCAAGGTATGCATTCCAGCGTTTGCCAGCCTCAATCCGATCTAAAAAGTAAGTTGTTAGCTCCTTACTGGAGACCTCTTTAGCAGCTAAAGCTTTTGCCATTAAGGCAATAGGGGTATTGTGCCAACTCATTCGATCACCCGCGGAACTAAGAAGTACCCATCCTGCTGCGCAGGGGCGGAAAGCATATTTTCAGCTCGGTGATCGGACTCAGAAACCCGGTCGACCCTTAAGGGTTGGGCTAAATCCCTAATAAAAAGGATTGGGTGGGCCAAAGGCTCAAGTCCCGTTGTATCAACAGCTTGCATTTCTTCTACCAAAGAAAAAATAGCCTGTAATTGAGGCAAAACCGCCTCAGCTTCTGCTTGATTTAACTCAAGCCTGGAAAGGTGCGCAATGCGCTGGACATCATCAAGTTTCATGGGGCGCTAGAGTATCATTCCTATATATATTTATTAACACTTACTATTTTCCCACTACATCATGTTTGGTTTTTTCCGCAGCTACTTTTCCAATGACCTAGCCATCGACCTAGGAACCGCAAATACCTTAATTTACATGCGTGAACGGGGTATTGTGCTTGATGAACCCTCTGTTGTGGCAATTCGCACAGAAGGCGGCCCAAGCGGCAAAAAGACCATTTTGGCAGTTGGTAAGGAGGCGAAGGCAATGTTAGGGCGCGTTCCTGGCAATATTGAGGCTATTCGCCCTATGAAAGACGGTGTTATTGCCGATTTCACCATTACCGAGCAAATGCTCAAGCAATTTATCAAAATGGTTCACGAGAGCAAGCTGCTAAAGCCTAGCCCACGAATCATTATTTGCGTTCCTTGCGGATCCACCCAAGTAGAGCGCCGCGCAATTCGTGAGTCAGCCCTAGGTGCGGGCGCATCACAAGTATTTTTGATTGAAGAGCCAATGGCTGCTGCGATTGGCGCAGGCCTCCCCGTCTCTGAAGCAGCAGGCTCAATGGTGATTGACATTGGCGGCGGCACAACAGAAGTTGGCGTAATGTCCCTTGGCGGTATGGTTTACAAAGGTTCTGTTCGCGTCGGTGGCGACAAATTTGATGAAGCCATTACCAACTATATCCGTCGCAACTACGGAATGTTAATTGGCGAGCAAACTGCTGAATTGATTAAGAAAACTATTGGCTCTGCATTCCCGGGTGCTGAAGTACGCGAAATGGAAGTTAAGGGTCGCAATCTGTCCGAAGGTATTCCACGTAGCTTCACGGTTACCAGCAATGAAGTGTTAGAGGCTTTAACTGACCCATTGAATCAAATTGTGACTGCAGTAAAAGCGGCTCTTGAACAAATTCCTCCTGAGCTGGCTTCAGATATTGCCGAGCGCGGCATGATGCTCACTGGTGGTGGCGCGCTCCTGCGCGACCTTGATCGTTTACTCATGGAAGAAACTGGTCTTCCTATTCACATCGCAGAAGACCCCCTCACTTGCGTAGCTCGTGGTTGCGGTACCGCACTTGAGCGTATGGATAAGTTAGGCGGAGTCTTTTCGCACGAGTAAGCGACACATACGTCGGCCAGGACATTGCGACATAGCGCTCCTCCACTTTTCAGACAGGGCATCCCCGCCTTAGTAAAACTCATTATCTGTCTGTCGATTAGCATTGCTTTAATGCTGATCGATTATCGCTTCAAAACTCTAAACCCTATTCGCAGCAACGTGAACTGGGTCTTGCGCCCCCTTGAATACATCATGATGGCACCTCGTAATATGTTCGAGGCTAGCTCAGAATATTTCACCACGCGTGGAACGCTTGATAAAGAAAACCAAGACATGAAGGTCCGTCAAGCTGAGCTATCACTCTTAGCAAATCAGTCAGAATATCTTTTAGTTGAAAATCAAAATTTACGTCAGCTAATGGATTTACAAAAACAGGTTTCATTTAAAACACTTCCTGTTGAAATTCTTTTTAATCCACCCAATCCCATCTCACAGCGAATCGTCATTAATCGTGGTAGCAATGACGGATTGAAGCTCGGTAACCCTATTGCCAATGACGCAGGAATCTTAGGTCAAGTAGTTCGTATTTATGACAACTCGGCTGAAGTATCTCTTTTAGAGGATCGCGATTTTGCAGTACCTGTTCAGGTAGCTCGTAATGGCTTAAGAGCGGCGGTATTTGGAGCAGGTCGCGGCAACCCTCTTGAGCTACGTTACCTACCCGTCGCAAGCGACCTTGAAGTGGGGGATGTTTTGATTACTTCCGGCATCGATGGCGTCTACCCACCTGGATTTGCAGTGGCAGTAATCAGTCGCATTGAGCGTAGCGCAGATCAAAACTCATCAAATGTATTTTGCGTACCAGTCGCACCAGTTAACCGCTATCGGCAAGCATTGGCACTTCTTTACGATCCACAATGGGATGCAAAGGCCTCGAAAACCATTCCTAACACCGGAACACCAGCAGCGAATGCGCCAGGCAGACGCCAAACTCGCGCACGAGGAATGCAATGATTGATTTTCAAAGCGGCTACATTCTGCGTCCAGTAAATCCACTCTTTATTTACTTCAGCCTTTTTTGCGCCTTGCTTCTCAATTTGATGCCCATCGGTAACTATGGATGGGTACCTGACTGGCTTATTATTTGCATCGTATTTTGGAACATTCATCAACATCGTTATGTAGGAGTCATATGGGCCTTCTTACTTGGCCTCTTGATGGATGTTCACAACTCAGATCTTTTGGGCTTGCATGCTTTTAGCTACTCATTAGTCGCTTATATCGCTATCTCTTGGCATAGACGCATTGCAGCCCTTACCGTGCTATCCCAAGCATTACATTTACTACCGATTTTTTTACTAGTATCTCTATTTCCTGTCGTGATGCATTGGCTATTAAGTGGAGAGTTTTACTGGTGGGCTTTAACAGGGGCGGTTCAGGCGGTCATCGAAGCTTTACTTTGGCCTTTGGCAACACGTCTTTTGCTTGCGCCACAACGTCGCGCAATCGATGTTGACCATAATCGTCCGCTGTAAATAAGTAGCATGGTTTCTTTTAAAAAGCCGGATTTAGACTCATTTCAAGAGCGCATTCATATTGCGACCTTGTTTGTCACCTTTTGCTTGTTATTGCTGGTAACCCGCCTTGTGTGGCTACAAATTATTAGCCATAGTAAATACGCAGTTCTCGCTGAAAATAATCGCATTGCCCTAGTGCCAGCACCAGCAAACCGTGGACTCATCATTGACCGTAATGGCATTGTCATCGGAAGAAATTATTCCGCCCTCACTCTGGACGTCAACGCTGAAGAAGTTAAAGGGAATGTGGATGCGTTAATTGATCAGATTTCAGAAATTGTGCTGATATCATCAAAGGATAGGCGCAACTTTAAACGTTCCTTAGAAGACTCTCGAAAAATGGGGACCATTCCCTTGCGCTCGATGCTGACAGAGGCAGAAACAGCGCGCTTCATGGCCAATCGCTATCGCTTTCCCGGGGTAGAAATTCGCGCCCGTAGCTTCAGAGAGTATCCCTATAACGAGTTAGCATCCCACCTTATTGGCTATATCGGTCGAGTCTCCCAAAAAGACAAAGAGCGCATGCAGGCGGAAATTGAGAACTCTAAAGCGGATGATCCAGATGCATTGCAAACCTCATTTCTTCCTGGCATTCAATATGTAGGAAAGATTGGTCTGGAGCAAAGCTACGAGTCTGTGCTGCGTGGGGTACCTGGTTACGACCAAGTAGAAATTACCGCAGGCGGAAAACCCGTACGCACTCTTTCAAGCTCGCCCTCTATACCAGGCAAGAACGTAGTTCTTTCTGTTGATATCAAGTTGCAATATTTGGTTGAACAGTTATATGGAAATTTTCGCGGTGCCTTTGTCGCAATTGAACCGCAAACTGGTGATGTATTGGCATTTGTTTCTAAACCCAACTTCAACCCGAATGATTTCGTTGAAGGCATCGATTCGGTGACATGGAAAGAGTTGAACGACTCCCCGCAAAAACCACTCTATAACCGCCCCCTTAAAGGCATCTATCCACCCGGCTCGACCTATAAACCATTTATGGCTTTAGCCGCCCTAGAAAATAAAAAACGCACTCCATCTCAAACTATTTTTGATCCGGGCTATTTTGACTTTGGTAACCACACTTTCCGAGATGATAAAAAAGGTGGTCACGGCACAGTAGACATGCAGAAGTCTATTGTCGAATCTTGCGACACCTACTACT
>CAIYZI010000403.1 GCA_903930665.1 uncultured beta proteobacterium | reverse complement strand
TTATTTCATTCGGGTTTGTTTTCATTCACCCATTTATGGATGGAAATGGACGTTTGTCCAGATTTTTATTTCATCATGCAATATGCCAGTCTGGCGCTTTAAAGAATGGCCTGCTATTGCCAGTAGCCATTGCGATGAAGCGGAATGAAGATTTATATCTAACAGCTCTAAAGAGCTTTTCTGAACCTGCTCGCAAGCGCTGGGAAGTTATTTGGATTGATGGTGATGAATATCAAATGACATTCAAATCAAATGATTCCTTATATCGCTATTGGAATGCCACTGCCTGTGTTGATTTTGGATTGGAGATGGCCAAGCAAGCATTGGAAAAGGACTTAAGAGAAGAGACCGAGTTCTTGGCAAAGTATGACCTTATTTACCGTGCTATTGATAGTCAGTTTGATATACGCGGCAAGGATCTCAACGCCTTAATTTTGACCTGCATGGAACAAAATGGAAAGCTATCAGCTAACCGTCGTAAGAAATTTTCTGCAACGGTGCCGGAAGAAATATTCGATGCAATTGAATCAGAGTATTTGAAAGTGGCAGCTTAAAGAACTACTGCATGCATTCCGTCAGGGGCACCCCAAAGGGGTGGCTTGCGCACCCTTGACGGCCACGACCAAAGAAACGCTCTTTTATGCCCAAGGTGGCGCAATAACACGTTGGGCATAAAGACCCTTGGCGAGTTCATTAGGTCACTCAACATAAAACCCACAAATATCCCAAGCCCACATCTGCCGCCCCAATAATTGATCTTTGTGCTTCACACCGCCGCGTAAAAGCTAGAGTCGCGCCTAGTAGCGTAGCAATGGATGGGTTCACGCTCCATCACAAGGTATTGAAGCCAACTAATTTCAAAACATATTGATAGGGGTGGCATATGCCAATTTCAAATGTAGACTTACAAGAGTTAGCTAAGGCTTCCTTAGATGAGTACTTACGCAAGCTACCAGTTGATCAAATAGCCGTAGAGAGGCCTTTTCTGAAAAAGCTCATGGAAGGTCGTAAGAGTCTATTAACCTAAAGGATTGGACTGGAGCGATCAAAGAGTTATGTGGCGTTACATTCAATATAAGTAAAGAGCAATTTAAGACAGATTTATCTGACTTCATAACCAAAGATATGTCGGTATTTAAAGAGCTAGAGGAATGTATATTTTTTGGGCGCTAATTCACCTTCCTTGTTAATTCAATTACCTCAGCCCCATTCTGCGCATGAGTTAGCTTCTCACCCCACCATTTATATAGCCCAACCCTTTGGGTAAATCGTTCGCCACGATCATATGCCCGCACCACTTCATTCCCATGTGCATGATCTAGCGCTAACTCAACAACATCCTGCTCAAATCCATTGTCTCTAGCAAGAGTAGAGAAAGCGCTACGCCAGCCGTGTGGCGCATGCTTACCCGCCATATTGAGCGTTACCCGATAAGCCTTCTCTAGACTTTCTCGACTGATGTGTTGATTACCAGTAGGCGAAGGAAATACATAACCTCGTTTACCAAAAAGTTTCCCCCATGCTTTTAACTCTGCAGTGATTTGTGGGCTCAAAGGAATGCGGTGATCACCAATACGCGTGTGATCTTTCATTTTGGCTCGAGGTATTACCCAGATCGGAATATCTGCATCAAGATCAAACTCTTTCCACTCAGCTTGCACAACGTTGCTAATACGCGTTGCACTAAATGCAAGAAGGCGATGAGCTGCTCTAACTGATGGTGAGAGACGTGCAGCATCTGCAGCGCGTAAGAGGGCGCCTAAAGAATTCCAATCAAGCAATGCTGGCATACGACCATTTGTTTTCTTTCGCGGAAGAATTTCCTTTACTGGCGCAGCAGAATTGCCCTCACACAAACCTTTAGCCTGGGCATAACGAAAGACACCATTGAGATGCTGCAAAATTCTTGTGGCAGTCTCTAGAACATCTCGTTTATTGATAGTTTCAATTGCCTTGGCAATAACGGATGGGGTAATACTTTCAATAGGAAGCGCCCCCAGCGATTTATAAACATCTCGCTCAAAAGCCCTTTTGGATTTCGTGAAGTGGGTTGCACTCCACCCTTTCTTTTTCATGGAGAACCATTCTTCAGCTACAGCCTTAAAGGTGCTGTCACTTTGAGAGGCGGCATTGGCTCTATTAAGGCGCCTGGAGATGACTGGATCCTGACCTTTGGTAAGACAGGCTTTGACTTTGTTTAGTTCTAGTCTTGCTTGAGCCAAGCTGTTTTGTGGATACCCGCCTATGGAATAACTTTTTTCTTTGCCTTCGATGCGATATTTGATACGCCAAACAGCAGTTCGGGCCTGGGTGATAAGTAAATAAAGGCCTCTGCCATCTGCAAGCTTGCTACCTGGGGCTGAGCGGTTGATGAAGCTCTTAATCCCTTTATCCGTAAGCTTTCCAGAAATACCCCCAACCATGTTTTTGACCCTGTTCGATTTTTCTCCGATACCCCCAATAATACCCCCAGCGTATTTGGATACAGCAGAATCTAGAAAGACCACAATGGGCGTATAGCCCTTTATCTAGATAGAAAAACGCCACCCTGGTGGGTGGCGTTGGACTGTTACATACTTCAAAATGGTGGAGTCGGCGGGAATCGAACCCGCGTCCGCAAATCCTC
>CAIYZI010000402.1 GCA_903930665.1 uncultured beta proteobacterium | reverse complement strand
GGCAACCTCCGCTGGGCCTTGCATAAACTGCAGCATCCCATTCATGGCCTTTAGAACATTTCCAATGTGCTCTATGACCAGACCCAATAGAAATCATATTTGGCTTTAAATCACCATTCTTAGTTGGGTGCCATTCGGCGGCAATATGAGGATGGGTAACGGCAATCGACTTGTCAAATCCCGGTCCAGGTAATTCGGCCAGCAAAGATAAAAAACTAGCTTCATTTTTAAAACTTTTTGCATCCACAAGATCTTGAAGGAACTTTTGCTCAGAGGGCTTAACTAGCGGGCATTGAAAAATTAATTTAGCGACTTGATTTATGACTACTATTTGCTCATCTCTTTTCTTTTCAGAATAGAAAATACTTATATTTCCTAGCGGTGGTAATCGATCATCCCTAACTCTAATGAGGGTGTAACCATGCTCCAGGCATAAAGCATCTTTTAGAGAGTCTTTTTCACCCTTATTAAGATGCCAAGGATAACCATCGACCTCAATACAAATTTTCAGAGATGGTATTGCAATATCAAACTCTTTACCCCATAGCTTTGGCGTTCGTTTGACATCCTGAAATATAGCCGACAGTTCTGAATAAATTCTAATTTCAAGTCTAGATATATTTGGTCTACAAAATGGGCATTCCGTTTTTTGAATTGCCCTATTTTGAGGCGATGTTTTCCATGAATGGCCTCGGGTACATTTCCACCAAACCGTCTTATTTGATCCTGGCACCACATGGCTTGGAAGTAATGGTGAATTTTTCTCTAAGTCCCATTGCTTGCATAGTTCTGGATATAAAACCTCCAGACTATTATCATCACCAACTTTTTGATTTGAGCAATATGGGCAGTTTGTATTTCCTCTAATACGATGGTTTGGAGTTGTCTGCCATTCATGCCCTTTATTGCACTTCCACCAAACCTTTTTTGGCGAGCCCGCTACTATATTGCCTGGTGTCAGGGTTTTATTTTTCCCATAATTCCACTCTTTGGCAATCTTTGGGTGAGTTGAAGCTAAAGAGTTATTTGAATCAATCGCCATATTCAAACAATATGGACATCTTGTTCCGCGCACTACATGTCGAATTGATGTTTGCCACTCGTGTCCACTTGAGCATTTCCACCAAACTCTCTTATTTGAACCTGCCTTTACCGTATCAGGTGTCAGAGGAAGATTTTTCTCATAACACCATAAATCAAGCAACTCTGGATTTGTGCTTCGTAAACTTGTTTCTTCGGTTACAAGCCTTCCTGAGCAATATGGACATCCTGAATTTGCAAGGGCTCGATGGGAAATTCTTGTTATCCATTCGTGGCCCTTAGCACATTTCCACCAAATACTCTTAATTGATTTTGGAGATATTTCAGTGGATTTAAATTCATCATTCTTAGTTGGGTGAATTTCAGATACTAAATCGGAATATAGAAACCCCAGGGACTCTTCGATTGCCAAACTAGAATTCGGGATAAGTTTTCGTTTTTTAGCAGCAGCATAGGATTCTGGATCGAGCTCTCGCCATTCCTTAATATCTTTGTACTGTTTAGATATGGCTGAAATTCGTTCGGCTGACCAATATCCATTAGGACGTTTTACTCTACTCATATGCGAGCAAGCATCATCATTCCATTTGTTTGTGCAGCAGGCTGCATAGGCGCCGGGACTATTTTTACGCCATTCACTAATAGATTGATATTTAGAAGCGTCTTTAATGACTGCTTCTTTATCCCATGTCCTGTTGGCCATCTATAGGTCCAGATCTAAATACAAAATCACCAACCCTTAACCACTGGAGCCTGCGGTGCTTGTCTTGGTGTATTAATGGTTGTATTTGGCTGCATGGTTACAGGTGCAGTTGTTGTACCTTGATATTTCCCTTGGGGTGAATAAAAGCTGGTTTGCCCATTGTCCGCCTGAAATGACTGCACATTCTGCCCTTGGGCGTTATATACATTTGTGACGCCACTTGGAGATGTTTGGGTATAGCCCTGATATTGCCCCTGGGGCCCATAAACGGCCTGAGCCTGGGTTAAAGCTGGAATTACTAGAAAAATCGCTAGGAAATACTTCATGAGAGCCCTCTATATATAAGCTCAGTTTAGCTATGGAATCCCTAACTGTCTAGACTGTTTTTAAGGGTTATTTCACTCGCAAGTGTCGTGTTTCCGGACACTCTAATAGAATAAAAAACAAGAAGCTATTTTTCCTGGAAAAAACAATCAATTAGCCTTACTCTTATCGAATGGGTCAAATTAATGATGTAGCGAACCAATGTTGGATATGCGGAAAAACTGCAGATAGCTCCGAACATAAGGCTAAAGCTTCCGATGTTAAAAATATTCTTGGTACTCCTACTCAGAAAAAAACATTCTATTTACGCGGAAACGACGAATTAAATAAAAAAATTAACGGTATTAAGGTTGATTTATTAAAGTGGGAAGAAAAAATTTGTAGCTCTTGTAATAATGCCGTCTCTTCGCCTTACGATAAAGCGTGGGAAAAATTATCCAGCTATCTATTAAGCGTTCCCAAGGGGGTGAAAAACCTTAACCTCGAACACATTTACGGAGAGGATTACAGACTGCAATCACTGCTTCTCCATTTGTATTTCACGAAAGTATTGGGCTTTGGAATTGTGGCTGCAAATGCCAATATTCCACTTGGATATTTTCAACATGGCTTATTAAATAAAACTGCACACCCAGATCTAT